>JABXGS010000054.1 GCA_016550425.1 archaeon | reverse complement strand
TCTTTAGAGGCTTCGAAGTGGGGTTTTAATCTAAAAACATTGCAGAGAGGCAAGTTTTTTCAAGAGGATATGAACAAGGGGGGTACACTTTGGACGCGGAGGTCGACTCCCATGTACCCAATTGACACGTTACTTGACGAACATAAATTGGTTGATAGAGTTTTTGCAATCATTGAGAAGGTTCGTGATAAGCTAGAAGATGAAGAAGAAATTCCTGCCCCTATTTTTTGGAAATTAGTTGAGTTCATTCGCGGTTATGCTGATGTCATTCATCATTCAAAAGAAGAAGACATCCTCTTTGAACAGATGCGTGAGCATGATACTGATCTACCAAAAGAAGTTGATCGGAATATAGCTGTGCTAATCGAAGAACACATCGAAGCTTTAGATCTTGCGAATGAAATGCACAAAGGTATTCGAGCCTATCAACGAGGTTCATCGGAGGGACGTAAGAACATCCTAAAAGCCGTGAATGAGTATCTCAACATTATGCAGCCTCACTTCAAGATGGAAGAGGACGAAGTCTTTCCAGCCATGGTGAAAGTGCTCAGTCAAGAAGAAAAAGACAAGATGAAAGCTGATTTCGAACGATTTGATGAGATACTTGGTGGCAAAGATGTCCATAAACGGTATGAACAGATTGTGGATGAACTAGAAAGAACATTCTAGGTTTAAGTAAATTCCCCTCGAACTCTTCACCGATAAAAAAGCAAATCTTTTTCGACTAAACCACTGTAAATACTGGATTAACCCTTCAACGAAGTGGTAGACATGACTCCATCTAATGAAGAAAAACGTTCAATAAATTGGGACCGTATTTTTGGAGGAATTGCCTCAGTCACCTTCGGTTTACAGCTCCTGGCATTCCTGGTTGTCCTCGGAGCAGGCATCGTCTTCGTGTTAATGCTTAGTGGCATTTGGGGAATACTCGTCGCAAATGAAGATGTCTTCATTTTTGTCCTCCTTTTAGGCGGCGGCTTTGCATTTCTACTATTTGTTTGGCTCCTTGGAATATTTCTGAGGTTTCACCGAGGAGTACGACGTTTCATTGTAGGTCCAGGCGTGGGGCATATCGATGCCGATGATTCGGCAACTAAGACAGTTCTTACCCTCTTTGCTATTTCGACGCTTTTTGTACTCGTTGCAGGTATCTATGGATACTATTTACTATGGAAGTACATACTACAACCGTGGGGCACCGCGTGGCTCGCATCAATGGGATTAACAGGAATTCTATTTTATGAAATCGGTTTACTCATCGTGTTTATTGCCCTTGGAGTTATCATCATTACATTGATTATGCAAGCCCTTACCCTGTTAATCAACCGTTATACGGGTCATCTCGTCACATCAATTGATGAATTCACCGAAGAATCTGAATCCTAAATAGATCAAAGACGTCACAGTCTAATACTGCCTGTCATACACAAAGAAGCATGCGCGAACATCTCCTTAATCAGTGGCAGGCAAATGCCAAAGTATACTCCGAGTTAATCAAGGGGAAAGGCACCCCACACCACCAATATATTCTAAACCCATGTGTAGAGAAGCTAATGGGCGATGTCCATGGTCTTCGAATCCTCGATGCAGGTTGCGGAGAAGGATACCTCTCACGGTTCTATGCGCAAAAAGGCGCTGATGTTGTAGGAGTAGATTTTTCCCAATCTCTCGTTGATCGTAGTAAGAAGCTCTCGGCTAGGTTACCAATCGAGTATGTTCAGGCTGATCTTTGCGAATTAAAAGAGTTTGCCGCTGAGGAATTTGATGCCGTGCTATGCAATCTTGTACTCCTCAATCTTGACTGTTTAGAAAAAAGCTTGTCTGAATTTCATCGAGTTCTCCAACAGAATGGCTTTCTTGTCTTTTCGGTTGTTCATCCAGCCTTCAATGTGTATGGTCCAGGTCACTGGCAACTAGGCAAGAAGAACGTTAAAACGGGTCGCCGCGAAGGACAGTTCTTCATCACTGAGGATTATTTTTTGGAGAATGAGTATCAAGCACGTTGGAAGACCAGGGCCGGGGAAGATTTCCCACAAGCATTCAGTTTCTTCCATCGAACGATTGGAACCTATGTCAATACCCTGTTGCGAATTGGATTCTCTCTAACAGCTTTTGAAGAACCCCGTCCAGTAAGTGACGAGGCGTTTTTTGATCGTGAACATCGTATTCCCTTCTTCCTAGTAATTCGAGCTGAGAAAAGATAGAATCAGTTTTACCTTGTGGCGGAATAGTTTCGGGGAAGCAGGAGTGACACCTCTTCAAAGGCTTCTGGGCGTTTGAGAAGCCGCGAAATGAATCTAGTGAACAGTCTAGCGTCTTCTGCACATGCAGCAGTGAAACCTACAGGGGATAAGCCAACAAGAGGGAATCGTTTGCCCGGACCTAGAATTGCACCCATCTCTTCAGCAGCCAGCTCTGGTGCTTTCTCGGGTTGGAGAGCAATCTCTTCAATGAGGAAGAGGGCGCCAGCAGAGAGCCCACGCGGATAACTCTTAGTCAATATCGCAAATAATGGAATTCCTTGAGGAAGTTTCTCTTCTTGTGGCGTCCTTACTTCTTCAATCACTGTTTTAATGACCCATTTTTCACGAGACTGAATCAGTTCCAGAAATTGACCAATAAAAGCATCACCGACGATGAAATTACGAGGACCCAGTAGAGGTTCGACGTTCTGGAAATCAAGAGCCACTCGAACATCCTGACCTTCTGCTTCCCCACGAATTATCACTATCCAAACATCGGTTGCTTCCACAAAAAGTCACCAACTTATCTGCAAATTCTCGTGGGAAGAAAAAACTCTTTGGACCATACTGCAGAAGGGATAATTAGCACCAAATTCTCTGTCGTTTAACGTGAGATATGGATGACTGAGTCAGATCTAGCCACTGTGCAGTTGTATGAACACAAAGAAGGTCAAGGTCCCCCTCTCGTTTTCATTCACGGTTGGGCGGCATCCCATCGATTCTGGAAATACCAAGTTCCCTTCTTTGCCCAGAGCAACCAAGTAATCGCCTATGACTTACGAGGGCATGGAGATTCTGAGAAACCAACAAGTGGTTATTCCATCAGGAACCACTTAGAGGATCTTGAATCAATTCTAGCAAAGCACCAGATATCGAAGCCTATTCTGATTGGTCACTCTTTAGGTGGGATGATTGCCCTTCAATTCGCGTTAGATGGATTGGGAGATCCTCGTGGATTAGTGCTTGTTGGTACGAGCCCCCATCCAGTTGCTACTCGAAAACGAAGCTTTGAGTTCAGTCTACTCCGGTTTCTCATTCGTATATCCCGAAAACGTGCCTCAAAGTTCACTGAAAAAGCCCTCTTTGCGCCAGATGTAAATCAGGAACTTGTCGAATGGGTGAATGTGGAATCAGAGCGTACACCCACGTCTGTTATTCTTGAAATTTTACAAAATGTGAAAGCGTTCAATGTAGTTTCAAGGCTTTCTGAAATTCAAGTGCCTACCCTTATCATTACTGGTGAATTTGAATCAGCGGTTAATTCAGAGCTCCTCGATCGAATGGTGGAATTGATTCCAAATGCCAAATCTGAGGTTATTTCGGATGCGGGGCATAACTGTATGCTCGAAAAACCTTCGGCGTTCAATTCTGTTGTGAACGCATTTCTACACGAGTTGCATGAATAGTCCTGCAGTAGCTGGTTAATTTGTGAAACCGTGTGGGGTTCTTCGAAGGAACCATACAGCCCCAATTATAGTTAAGCCTACTACAAAGATGCCGCCACCGAGCCAGATGAGGAAGGAATAGTCGATGAAAATTGGCAACTCACGGGAGCCTGGAATGCAATAATGATACTCAGGGAAATAGCGGAGGTAGATAAGCCCGGCTTCAGGGCGTTTATCGAACATGAAAGGACCTGTGCCAACGGGTCGGGGATTATCGAAGGAAGCTGGTCGAAGTATTCCTTCCCAGAGATGCTGGGGTAGGATAACGAACTCGGAAAGGTCGAAGATAGCAAAGTAGCCATTGAGTGGTGTGGTAATTGCTATTGTGACGTTATTGATGACTTCGATGCTTGAAATTGGTATGTAAGGTTTGGGTCGAAGTAGAGGCCAAGGACCTGGTAGGTCGTTAGTATAATTGTAGGTGAATGCTACATCGTCGGCGGTGAAAGGCTCTCCGTCATGCCAAGAGGCGTTATTTTGGAGATTGAATACGAAGCGTAACTCAGTTCCAACTGGTTCAATCGTCCAGCTTTGTGCTAAATCTGGAAGCGGTTCCCCAGTTAGTGGATTCATTCGGACTAATCGACTGTATATTGAATCTAAGATCAGCCATGTGTCAGGGAGCGTAGCAAGGATGGGATTTAATGTTGCGGGCATATCATTAAGACCAATTTCCATGGTTCCTCCAACATCAGTGATTGGATGCTTCTCAGGTTGCCCTGTTCTTAATCGAGATTGCAATAGACTCCATTGATTCGCTGTGCCAACTCTAGGTTGATTAAACCATCGTTCGTAGCGATCCGTTCGTTGTGCAGTATATTGATACCGTGTACACAGAGGAATAAGGGGTTGATTCTGCGCTACAGCGATTTGGAGTTCCGATAAGAGCGCTTGAAAATCGTCGTAATCAGTGGTTGTATTCATTGTTTCAATGAGAGTATCAATTGTTGTATTATGAAAGTTCATAATATTCGATGAGTAAAGAAGGGTTTCATCAGATGGTGAATCAACCACCGGAATCGTAAATGAGTAGAAGAGATTTTGTATAAATTCGGGAGCCCGATTATAAATTTCAAGCGGGATTAAAGCCATCTGATAGGCACGGTAGCCAATGTGAGTATACGCCCACAAGGTTTGTTCAGAAACAGGATAAAGATTAATCCGAAAACCAAGGGCTTCCATGGTTACCTGAATTGTCTGAGCTATAAGCGTGGTATTAGTAGCAATTTTTGAATGCTGAGTATACTTCGACGCTAATTCTGTTGGTGTATAGTATAAACTCAAGGTAACCTCTGTTGCATTCGGTGCATCACGATACCCATCCAGGTTGAAGTCAATGAAACCTGCAGCCTCAAGGACTTCAATAGCATGCTGGATGTCCCCATCTCGGTAATCCATCCCAAGATCCGGTTCATGCCATGCGGCATAAGAAGCCGGAATGATATGGTCAAGAGCGACGCCACTTTCACCGAAAGACGTTTGGGCAATAGCATATTTATCCAGAGCAATGGCAACCGCTCGGCGAAGACTAACATAATTGAAGGGAAATCCATTGAAGCCAGGGGGCCCTTCAACTTCCTCAACAAAGAAAGGATCAAAATGTGTGCTACAGGCGATGCCCCAGAATTGATTGACTTCCCATTCATTAAATTCGATATCAGCTCGTTCATCAAGGGTAAGAGGTGCATTCCCCACATCAATTAAACCATCGACAAGAGCCGCCCACTGGGAATCGGAACCATGATAAACTCCAAAGATTGCTTCGTTTATGTATGGTCCATTCTTTTCGAAGGTTTCTAAAAATGGCTGTAATGGCGCTGCGGAACTCATGGAAGTTGAATAACTCCCCACCAGAAAGAAACCGATAAGAACTGTGCACAGCATTAGGGACAAGATTGTGTGCAGTGTGCGGTTTTTCGAGTTAACGAGGGCGGTGACTTTTGTAATCATACTCAGAGACACCTGCGAAGGCGAATGACCTACCGCCGCCTTTGGTAACTTTGGATATAAGATTGCCGAAGATGGCAAATTCCTTTCAACGCTTATGCAGTGATGAAAGGCCAGCCCCGCGCAAACACGGTGACCATACCATCCAAATCACCAATGCAGGTTATGAAGATTGTGTACGATCCCGAAGCATCAAGCCACGGTGTTTCGATTGTATATGTGGAGGTTGAAATTCCAGCTTGACCATGAACATAGTTATTCGAAGCATCTCGTATTTCAAAGCCCCAGATTGCTGTGGCCGAAGTTAGAGTAATAATTAACTTCATTTGTGCATTGGGCCAGGTGATAACAACGGAAATTTCTGTTTGCGATAGAATCCCTGTAAGAGAGACGGATTGACTGAGTACAGGAAAGGGATATGCGAGCCCAAAATAGATTCCGGCACTAATCACCACGATGAGGACTATAGCGATTGCTACATTACGTTTTCTAACCAATTGAATCAAACCACCTTTCTGGCACTTTTTCCTTATGTCTAAGATGTATATAGCCTTAATCAGCGGAGGGTTAGAACAGATTCATGTTTTTTCCAAAATGCTAAACACAGATAATAATGTGCAATCTATTCCAGGGTAAGATCCTTGCTAGGAGTGCTGGATATTGTGCCTGCTCAAATTGATCTCGTCATTATGAATGCCAATATCCGAACAATGGATACTGCAGTTCCTCATGCGGAAGCCATGGTGATAAACAATGAGCGAATTCTTACCATTGGTAGCAGAGACGAGATTGACATGTTTCTTGATATTGCGACTCAGACTATTGACATGGAAGGTCGTACCATTTTACCTGGTTTCATTGACACCCATGCGCATTTGGTGGGGTTAGGGCGTAAGATTCTCCACCTTAATTTAGGGAGCACCACCTCAGTTGAAGAAGTCCTCCAATTGGTGAAAGAACAGGCAGAAGCCCTTCCAAAAGCCAGGCTGATTTTAGGTTATAACTGGGATGAAAGTAACTGGAAAACCCCACGATATATCACAAAAACAGACCTTGACCCTCTAACTCCGGATAATCCTGTTATTTTGATTCGTGTTTGTGGTCATCTCATCAGCGTTAACTCGATTACCTTACAAGAATTGGATTTTAATTTAGACGATCCGGGTGTGGACCGAAATTCTTCCGGAGAGATGACAGGAGTTCTCCGCGATATCCCCGTTGACACAAGTAAGTTCCAAACAGGAGAGGAAGACCTTACTCAAGTAATTCTTGAAGGTTGCCGATATGCCAATAGTGTAGGTATCACATCACTTCATGAAAACCTATACAGACGACAGCTTTCCTTTCTTGGGGCATATGTTAGACTACGACAGGAAGACGAATTGACGGTTCGAGTGTATGTGAATTTAGAACGCACATTGTTTGATCTATTAGCTGGGCTCGGAATTCCTTCTGGATTGGGAGATGCCTACTTTCGGTTGGGTGGAGTGAAGGTCTTCACTGACGGTTCATTTGGGGCCCAAACCGCGGCTCTTTCACAGCCCTACAAGGACAAACCGGATTCGGATGGTCTGATGCTCATGGATGAAGAAGATTACCGATTTCTGATTACAGCAGCGAATGAGCTAGGATTACAAGTGAGCACCCATGCGATTGGAGATCGGGCTATTGAAATGGTGATTCGAGTCCATGAAAATACGAGTCGTCAGGATTTAGTCAGCACACATCGCCATAATATCATTCATGCCGAACTACTTACACAACCATTGATTGAGCGAGTAAAGAAGCTGGATATGTTGCTCCTTCAACAACCGAATTTTGTTCACCGTTGGGGACTTCCCAATGGCATGTATGATGTACGATTAGGTCCTGAACGCGCAAAACAGCTCAACAACTTTCGCCGTATCCTGGATGCAGGAATTAAAGTTGCCTTTGGTTCTGATTGTATGCCCATGGATCCCATATACGGTATTTATTCTGCCATAACACATCCTTACCCTTCAATCCGAATCACAACAGAAGAAGCCATTAGATTGTACACTATTGATGCAGCATATGCGAGTTTTGAGGAAAATGAGAAAGGGTCATTATCCCAAGGGAAACTCGCAGATTTTATAGTCCTCTCTGAGGATCCCTTTGAAATTAGTCCTAATCAGTTGAAGGATATCAAAGTACTAGCTACCTATGTGGGAGGAAAATGCGTCTTTTCATGCCTCTAAGGGGCGATTCCGCATTAAGAACGCAGAAGTTTCCTGCAATGTTGGGAATAGTGTCTGATTGGACCGGCGTGAAACACGAAGGGCCGCAACAGCGTTCGCAAAAACTGCAGCCCGTTTCATTGTAGCTCCAGAAAGCATGCTCGCGGCAAACCCCGCGTCAAAGGCATCTCCCGCAGCTGTGGTGTCTATCACGGTCACTTCAAAGCCGGGAATTAAATGTTGATCTTTTTTCGTTGCCAATAAGCACCCTTTTGCTCCCAACTTCACAACCAATGTCGGAGCTCCAGAATCTAATAAATTCGAAGCCCCTTTTTTGGGGTTATCTTCGCCTGTTAGAGCTTTCATTTCATCGGCGTTGGGAAAGAAAACATCAACATGGCTTAAAAGATCCAAAATCGCTTCTGTAGTTTTATTAGACCAATTATCAGGATCCCAGCCAGTATCCAGAGAGGTGGTTGCTCCACGCGACTGGGCGAGTTTGAGTAATTTTTTGGAAGGTTTTCCACGAAGTGAATTGAGAAGGTTATAACCAGCCAAATGGACCCAGCGAGGAGGAGTGTCAGTTTGCAAACAGGCCTCTAGAGCTTTGGTTTCTAATTCTGCAATGGTTCCCTGATAAGTGACAAATCCCCGTTCTCCATCCTGTCGAATCATTGCAGCTGTGACCCCCGTTATAGAATCTTCCACTAATTGTAGACACCGAGTATCGACATCTGCATCGCGAAAAGCTTTCAGGACAACTTCTCCAAAGGAATCAACCGCAAGGCGTCCAGCGAAGCCAGTTTTGACCCCGAGGTTTGCACTACAAAGTGCAAAATTCGCTGCAGAACCTGCTGCACGAAAATGAAGGTCAGAGACAACGACTTCTTGCCCAAACTGGGGCATCTTTTCTAATGGTGAAAATACTAATTCAACGTTGGCATCACCAATCGAGACAAGTTGGACAACTGTTGGTTCTAAGGTTCCCATACGGTGTTCCATTTACTTTCCACTCATTTCAAGAAAACTGTGACTTGTACTTATAACATAGGGGGTGAAAAGCATATCCTCTATATGGGTCCGGCAAAAAGAAAGGAGAGTTGAACGCTCAGCTATAAAGCAGCAGGGCGTTCTTGTCTGCCGGAATGGCATGCCAAGCAAACTGTGATTGCTTGCGTCGTCCGTGGTTCAAAGGTAGTTGGCGGTGTTACTTTGCTCCGCGAACCAAGGTGATTTCCATTGCTGAAACGTTTGCTACGTTGCCTTCAGCGGTTTTGACTTGTTCGGTGGAAATATCGATTTGTCGCACTATGAGATCTGGCATGAACCGGTTTCGGAGTACTTCAGCCACATCGACGGCGCGACTGATAGCTCGACCCCGGGCCTTGATCACGAGTTCCTCAGGATTTCGGTTGAGTTGAGTGACACAGGCAGTGATATAACTCATCAAAGGTTTGCTGCCAACGAACACAACGCTTTCATCACGTCGTGACTTGGGAGCTTCAGCCTTTGCTTCAGCTTTAGGCTTTGTTTCTTTTTTCGGAGCCTTTTTCGGCTTTTCCTCTTCAGCCTTAGGCTCTTCCGCTTTGGCTTCTTCGGTTTTTGTAGTCTCAGCAGATTCAGTTTCTTTAGACATTTTGGGAGTTTCCTCCATCTCTGGTTTTGTTGTATGCTGGTTTCACCAGTTGTCCAGTGACGAGTTACAGAAAGGTCTAGGACCTCCTCCTGTAACTTGGTGAGGAGAACCGATACCCGCGTATTAACTTTAAAGTGTTTGGTTTCAACCCAGAAAGCTTTTTTCTAGGAATATTGAGAAATTATTCGCCTTTCTTTTGATAAAATAGCTTATACACTATCAAAACAATGACACCGCCAACAATCGGAATAAGCATACTCAGGTGAATAAGCTGGTCAGGTGTAAATGGGAATCCCGTGGGAGTGAAAGGAGTAGGAGTCATTAATTGCGTTTCCATGAAGGCTTCGATGACCCGCCCTACTGCTTCCAGAGAATCGGGAGAACATTTATCGGGAGTGTCCTCTAGGGTGTGCCAGTATGGGTAGGAGAAATCAATGATATCGACAGCAGGAATCCCTGCGGATAAGAAGGGGCGGTGATCATCAATTACATAGAGACCTGCCGAATTCAGGAAAATATCTTCGTAATTGAGATCAGCAGCAAGTTGCCAGATCGAGTCCACAAGTGCTGGTGTGGATGACCGTTCTTTTGGAAGCTGAAGATCCGCATCACCCATCATATCCAATAATATTGCTGCTTGAATATTCACTTTTTGAGTTTGCGTAAGACTTTCGACAAAGTGTGTTGACCCAACAATCCAATCCCACCCGTTATAATCTCCTGAATCTTCAGCATCAACAAATAACAGCATTGTAACTGCTTGTGCTTCATCAGGTAGTACTTCAGCCAACTCTAATAAGTTGGCAACACCACTCCCACCATCATTTGCCCCAAGAATGGGACGTGACCGATTTAAGGGGTCGGGGTCATAGTCAGCAATTGGTCGGGTGTCATAATGAGCTAAGAGCACATAATGCGGGGATACCAGTTCACCTGCCATGATGTTCCTAAGCGGCGTGTTCAAGTAGGTCCACGTTTGTGTCTGAACGGACCAATTTAGGGATTCTAGAGTAGCAATGATATAATCTCCACAGGCCGTGAGGTTATCTGATCCAGGTGGACGAGGACCAAAATCACATTGCGCTTCAACGTATCCGAATGCTCGAGTGCCATTAAACTCCAAAGTGACTTGGAGTGGATGTGTAGAAGTATCAATTTCTTGACACGGCATCGTGGAATTGCTCACAGCGATTTTGACTAGTGAGATTATCAACAAAAACAACAAGATCAGGACAAGTAGTCCAATTTGACGCGGCTGGACACGGTTCATTTGTTGATTCGATTCCTGGGTCAACATACAATCAGAAATAAAGTCAGAAAACCCGAAACCTATAAAAGTACTGGACAGGAGCCTCAGTTTTGCCGTTAGGTGGCTTTCATGTCCAAAGACGCTGATGAGTTGAAACGCATTCGGGAACGTAAGATACAAGCTCTTCTCAAAGAGCAAGAGCGCCGTGATGCAATCAAAGATGAAGTCGCCGAACGGGAAAAAGAACGTGAAAAAATCGTTGCAGCACTGTTTCTACCTGAGGCTGTTTCCTACCTGGAAGAATTGAAAAAGACCAAACCCACAATCGCCTATCGAATCGAGGATTTAGCAATCACGCTCTATCTCCGTAGACAGCTCATTAATAGAATTCCTAAAGAAGGCGTCATCTTAGTTCAGCGGAAACTTGAAGGTGTGGAACCAAAGATCACTGTGAAACGCCGAGGCGAAGATGAGGTTAGTTTCTATGAAGCAGTCAAGAAGGATTTGGCTGAGTAAAATCCTCTAATATCGAATCCACTAGATTCGACCATCTATTACTGTTAATTGAACAACTGGATTAGGCACCTAAAATGCCGCGACTGGTGCTTCTCCAGTTGAGGTCTCTTTTAAAACCCGACCTTGCCTATTTTGGAGCGACACTCTCACTACACTGACCGCGTTTGCACCCCACACGGTTCGTTTGACATCCCGCTCCAACATTTTTACTGCTGAATCATTGCTCAATTCCTGAAATGCATTGGAACCTAAGTGCAGCAGTAGGTGAAGGATAGTTCCGGCCTCCTGAAATAAAGGATCAGGGGCTAAATCCATATCCATGGTCTCAGGTAAGGTTACCTCGGGTTGGGGTTTCCAATTGAAGTAACGTTTGCGAGCTTCCTTCCGAATGCTGACTAATCCTGCGCAACAAAGCACTTCGATAACATCATACAATCTCCGTTTTTCTTGGAGCGGCAAGCCTAGATGCATTAGAAGCGTATTGGCAGTATACTCTTGTTCTGGATGTTCTCGCAAAAAGGTAATGACGTGACTAGCAACTTCGCCTAATTTCATTTCGATATCCTCGCCCAGTCCATAATGTTCCAAGGCAAGCCGTCGGTTTCGATGATTTGAGAAAAAGCCAGCAAGCTGGCTCGAATCTCCTCATGAATTGCTTCCCTCAAAACATTAAGCGTGTTCTTATCCTTTCTACCTCCTAATTAAAAAGGACTGGTAATACCTTCAGAATCAATTATCAAAGACCTTAGGATCATTTTCTTCGGGTCAGGCAGTAAAAGGAGAGAGCTTAAATCAGTAAAATGCCTGCTAGAAGAGATGGGGCAATGCTGGTCGGAATGCGCAAGTACCGTATTTGGTTCATTGCATCAGTTCTATTTCTTCTCCTCCTGGTAGC
>JABXGS010000263.1 GCA_016550425.1 archaeon | reverse complement strand
GAAAAGTATACTTCTGGTTTTCAGCAAAACTGCTAAAAATAATCAAAAATACGGATAGATGATTCTGGAGACTGTAATCATAACTCGATAATCCTAATTCGTTTCTGATTTGTTGTTCAATCAAGTTGATTTGCTGAATCGATACCGTTACATCAAAAGGATTAATGAGGCGACCTCGATCTATATAGATGTGAATCTTTGGGTGAACAGCAGCCCACTGAAAAGAGGGTAACTTACCAATGGCATCAATAATAGGGAGAAGTGTTTGATTGAGATCAACAATAAAGCCATTTTGTCGGCCATAATATGGGTTTGGATATATTGCCCCCTCGCCTAAATGGCTCAATCCTTCATCAGTCAATTCGATAATTCCCACAACATCCAAGGTTAGGTTGATAAGTAGTGGTTCCGTTGACCATCTCTCGACATGGATAGTAATTGTGCAATTACTCCCAATGGGATATTGGCTTAAATCGCTGGATCGCTGTAAAATGTAGGTTTCATTGGTTCCCAGAGTGGAGGCACCAGTGATACTCGAACCAATCCATACTGGAGAATCTTCGGAGATTCCTGTGGTTACTGAGATTACATAATCTTCGAATCCATATGAATAGTTGAAATGGTGGGCTAAAACATGGGTTCCTAGAACTCCTTCTACTCCCTCAATGGTGGTTTGATACAGCGGAAGGTTAGTGCTATTCGGGTATCCGTGGATATGGGTATACTCGGGGGAGTAGGAGAAGTCAATAGGAACGCTTTGGAGGGTTTCTTGGAGCATATAATTGAGGGTGGCGGCGCTAGCGATATTGGCGCTGGCAAAAAGTGTGGTACCGATAACGACGCCAATTAGAATGGCTAAGGTGAGTTTCCAGTTCCGCTGCATTCGTTTTATGGTGTATCGATACAGCCCTATTCCCTTCCGAACCCTAATGGTTTTTCTTTAGGAGCCTATACCTAAAAGCTTTTACTTCTAGGACATGAACCTATTCATAGTAAATGACATTGGAGGCTGGAATGTGTTTTCGGAAAAACAGACTCTGGTAAGTGAACTCATCAAAGGGGATCCTGAGAAGCCTCTCCGGGAACCCGCCATTGCGCTCTTTGCTATCGTGTTCAATCTCTTTGCCATTTACCAAATCACCGAAATCATCCGGCAAACACTCCTTTGGATGGCTCCTGGAGGTGACCCCTGGTTCTTGTCCTACCAAGCAATGATGCTAATGATGATGAGCACCATGATTGGCGTATCGATCTTCTATTCCCTCATGCTCCTGCTAGGTGCTGCGCTTATGCGATTTATCAACCGACGAGCAGGTGCTGCGCTTATTCTCGTGTTCTCCATTTTTACACTCTTCATCAGTTTCATCGCCATAGCCTTTGGAGGCTTTAGCCTCCTCATTGGTGTGTTCTTAGGATTAGCCGCTGGCGTTATGGGCATTCGCAGCAAGCGAGAAGTCCGGGAAAGAGATGTTATCGAAGTTATTTAAAACTGGCATATAGGCAACCTAAAGAATCTGGTTAAGTATTGATTTACATTTGTAATTTTACAGTATTTGGGGATACAATGCGTCGGTCTCTTTTACTTGGTCTTGTTTTTTTCTCATCTTTACTACTTATTTCGAGTAGTGTCCAACACCTAGCTCCTACCAAGGTTGGAATCCTACTTCTCGCGCCTTCATCCTCAAACTGCCACAATTCATATGCTACTCAAATTGACACTCCTGAAATCAAACTCCTTTCTGTTCTAGAAAAAACAAGATCGCTAAATCTAGGACCAATTGTTGGTAATATTTCGCAGAACCCATCGATGGTCGAATATTCGGATACTCCCATCATAACCTGCGACGTACTCGAAAACACGAGCAGCATTAGCCATGTGACTCTTTTCTACCGAGTAGATAATGGAACCTGGACTTCCATTCCAATGGCAAATATAACCCGAGCTGAATATTCTACTGTAATACCTGCACAGCCTTGGCTAAGTTTTGTTGAATACTATATCAACGCCACTGATATCAGTAGCTTTTCAACTATTCAAATGAACGGCAGTTCCTACTACCATTACACCATCATTGATGAGACTAGACCTCAGGTGATAATTGATAGTCCTCCAGATGCCAGGATTATTCCTGGTGGAACCATAGTTAACATCACAATCCGTGCTTATGATGAAGGAAGTAGCATTCAAAGAGTTGAACTCACCATCACAGAATCCCAGTCCATTTCGGACTATCCCATTATTAACCGAACGTTTTCTTCAGCACCATACACGTATGCCTGGAATACTACGACAGCAATTGGATGGTTTGTCTATGCAATTGAAGCTTTAGCTTTTGATTATGCAGGCAATCTTGAACTCGCACAAGTCATCATGGGCGTGGTAAACGAAATACCTCCACAACCCCTTCTCCCCCTACTAACTCCTCTTGCAGTTGCCATCTCTGTTATAGTGGCCATTGTGTTGCTTCTCTACTGGTTCACAAAAGAGAAAGAAGTTGCAGAGTAAAGTGAATTCAGCAAATCCAAAAAACCGAATCCCGTACTACATTAGCTCTTTTTCGTTTTAGCGACTTTTTCGATAAATGCGCTAATGCGGTTAATCGCCTCATCCACAATTTTCTGACCTTTTTTCGGGTCAGCACGTGTTGCATACCCAATTGTGCCCGAATCAGTAAAGTCAGTAGTATCCCAGATGGGCATGATGTGGGGTTGCGGGGGAAACATAGTAGCTTTAGTAAATCCGGGAATTGGTTCGCGACCGGGTTCATCCACGCGCTTGTCTTCGAGCACTCGTTGCCCAAGAGCCCAGGCAACGGAGGTTTCCATTTCATCTGCATGGAAATGGGGTGGTTCAAAGGTTTCTTTTACTAAATCGCTAGTGATTTTCCACCATTCGATGCCCACACACCACAAACTTTCCTCATCATGAAGCTTTCGAAGAGCTATGGATAAGGCTGCTGTGTTGCCTCCATGGCTATTCATGACGATGATTTTCTTTGCACCGTGCTGTGCAAGACTTTTTCCAACATCCACAATCAGGTCGATAAAGGTCTCGTGTCGGAGGGTGATGGTGCCAGAAAAGGGCATATGATGAGGCGAGACGCCATAGGAGATAAGGGGTGCAATTGCGGTTTTGATTTTTGGCCAAAGCTTATCCGCAACAAGGTAAGCAAACTCTTGAGCTTGAAAGGCATCATTATCAAGCGGAAGTGCCGGGCCATGTTGCTCTTGGGAACCGACGGGAATGATGGCGATGTCTGTTTCTTCGAAGAGGGCTTTGGCTTCTTCCCAGGTGAGTTTGGCGAGCATAAAGGGTTTTACATCTGACAAACCGAATCCACCTTCAGTTCATGTTTAGGGGTTAGATTACGATTGGTTCTCACTGAAAAGTGCTCGTGTTGGGCAGGATTGATTGGTTAGGTGCCTTCTGCATAGGCTTGATGATAGCGTTGTTGTTCGGGAGTTAGTTGGTCGATACTAATATCCATGGAGTCGAGCTTCAATTTAGCAATGGTTTGATCAATTTCTCGAGGAAGCACATAGACTTCGTTAGACAGCTCTTTATGATGTTCTTTCAGGTATAGCATCGCATAGAACTGGTTGGAAAAAGATAGGTCCATCACCGATGATGGATGACCTTCAGCAGCAGCAAGGTTGACCAATCGACCTTCACCTAAGAGGTAAATCCGACGCCCATCCTTCAACGTGTACTCGCGGTTATTTTCCCGAATTACACGCTCACTTTTAGCCATCTTTGCTAATTCTTCAGCATTGACTTCAACGTTGAAGTGACCAGCATTTGCTAAAATTGCTCGGTCCTTCATGACTTTGAAATGCTCCTTGGTAATCACATCACGCATGCCTGTAGACGTGATAAATACATCTCCAAGACGAGCTGCTTCAATCATGGGCATCACACGATACCCTTCCATACGCGCCTTCAAGGCTTGAAGATAATCAACCTCGGTTACAATGACGTCAGCACCTAACCCTCGAGCACGTTGGGCAAGTCCTCGCCCACAATGACCAAATCCGCCGACAACAACCGTGCTGCCTGCAAAGAGGATATTTGTGGCCCGAAGAACACCATCTAGCGCGGATTGCCCCGTGCCAAAGATATTATCCATTTCTCGTTTCGTCACCGAATCGTTAGCCGCAATGACAGGGTATTTGAGTTTACCATCCGCAGCCATCGCTCGAAGACGATGGACACCCGTGGTGGTTTCCTCAGATGCACCGAGAATTTTCTCAACTAACTCGGGTTGCTTGGTATGTACACGAAAAATAAGATCAGCGCCATCATCCAAGGTTAGTTGAGGGTTAATCTTAAGCGTTTGATCGATGCACCAATAGTATTCTTCCGTGTTTAGATTGTGCCAAGCAAATACCGAAACATCATTTGCCACTAATGCTGCGGCAACATCATCTTGAGTTGATAAGGGATTACAACCACTCCACGCGACTTCTGCGCCTGCCGCAACAAAGGTTTCAACCAGCACTGCAGTTTCTTTCGTTACATGGAGGCAGCCAGAAATCCGCAATCCCTCAAGGGGCTTAGATTTTGCGAATTTCTTTCGAATGCTCACGAGAACAGGCATTTGCGATTCTGCCCAATCGATTTTCTTGCGACCGGTTTCAGCAAGAGCCAGATCTCGAACTTTGTGGTCTACCATGAAATTCACCTACTGGAGTGTTGAGCCGGTTCTTTCCTTTAAGGATTTCACCACTTCTTAGAGTAGTAAAAAGATGAATCCTTAAACATGCCTACAGTTATTTATGGCATGTTATTACTAAGGAGAAATTGGTGTAAAGAATGAGCCTGTTTCTTATTCTTGTCGCTATCATTGGTAGCCTCATCGCCGTCCTACCTGCATTTCTCGTGTTTCTGTTAATTGCTCGCTCTAAAGGGAGCATGTGGCTATCAGCATTCATTGGTGGACTCTTCTGGTTTATTGCCTTACTAGCTCGAACACCAATTCTTCTAGTCCTCGATCTTTGGGGACTTACTATCACCCCGCCTTTCTATGCTATCTACATTGCTCTCATGATTTTTTTGGGAGCATTCTTAGCTGGGCTCTTTGAGGAGGGCATTAAATACGGATTTGTGAGAAAATATCCCTCCTTCATCAAGACCGTTAAACATGCCCTTAGTTTTGGTCTCGGCTGGGGGATTTGTGAAGCGCTCCTACTCTATGTACTTACGGTTTTGACCTATGGCTTTCTCTATGAATTCCTCATCACCATCATTCCCTTACCTCCTGAATCTTATCTGGTCCTTAATTTCATCTTAGGGGCTTTTGAACGGAATATTGCTATCATCTTCCATGTATCCGCAACGATTCTTGTTGCGTTAGCGGTCTGGCATAGTCGTTTCATCTTTGCATTCTTAGCGATACTAGTGCACTTCCTGTTTGACTATATCCCACTAATGATTCTGCAGTATGTCCTGTACCCAGTAATGGATCCGATTATTGCTGGAATCCTTACCGAATGTCTTTTCGCCATCTTTGCCATCATCTTCCTTGTCTTAGCGTATTGGTTGCTCAAACGTGAAGGCGGACCACCGCTTGAACCAGAACTGGAACCCGAGACAAAACCCACTTAAATCCTCATCTGGAAAGATAGATGCGAGCGGAGCACTGTGCCCGAGTTACCAGACCTTGAAGTAGCCAAAGATGTGCTCAACCGGACCCTCACTGGACGAACTATCCAGCACGCGGAAATCGGGAGCCCAATCCTACTACGGCGACCCACCGCAGAGCAATTCAATCAAGAACTCCGAAACCGTTCCCTCAAAGCCTTCTCACGTTACGGGAAGGTCCTTATTTTTCATTTCAGCCCCGAAGCGCGATTATTCATTAATTTCATGCTTGCTGGAAGACTCAGGCTTCAATCCCCTTCGACGAAGAAACAGAAAAAAATGGGATTCCGGCTTCAACTTGATACTGGCTGGGACTTACGGTATATTGATGCCAAAAACATGGGTAAACTCTATCTATTATTTGAAGGAGAACCCACATCATTGATCCCCAACTACGATAGTCAAGGCCCAGATGCACTTGATTCAGCTTTAACACTCGCTGTGTTTCGAAGTCGTATTCGGCAATTCAATGCGCTCATTAAACATGTCTTGGTCAATCAACGTTTCATTGCTGGTCTTGGCAATGCCTATGCAGATGAAATTTTGTTTGCAGCCCATGTGTTACCCTTTCGAAGGCGATCCAGTTTAACGGAAACTGAAATCGACACGTTATATTCAGCGATGAAATCGGTGCTTCAACATGCCATCAAAACGATTTCTTCTCGAGTTGGGGATGAACTTCAATTTGAAGTGCGTGATTTTCTTCAGGTGCACGGGAAAGGTGGTGCACGCTGTCCTGTGTGTTCAACAACGATTTCCTCGGTGAAATCCGGGCTGCGAGTTGCGAATTTCTGTCGACAATGTCAAGTCTAGCGGATTACGTGAAACTCCATTTTTCTTTGGGAAATTCACTAGAAGGAACAGTATTAAATGGGATGTTCGGCAGAGGCAGAATTGCCAAAGCTTGTATAAAACGCGGCTGTATGCATCTTTGGTTATCTGCGGGAACTGAAAGATACTCTCCAAATTCAAGGTTCTTTCAAGTGCGAGGTGTATGCCACAATGGTACTTTACGGCATCTGGCTAATCGATGCAAACAGCGGACTACTCCTCACGCATATCACCGTGCCAGGATTCGCTTTTAACCCCGATCTATTTT
>JABXGS010000262.1 GCA_016550425.1 archaeon | reverse complement strand
TCAATCGGCGATTTCATGTCTTCCCTCGAGAATTTTGGGAGAAAGGACTATTCTCGTTATTTCAACGAATCCGAATGGCGCTAGATCAACTCCCTACGAATTTCGTGAGTGTTATCACAATTTTCGAAGAAAACACCATATGGGCAAGTCTAATCCTTCAGGTTACTGATGGTCGAATTCAACGGATTACGACAACGAAAGCCTTAGAACCGCTTGGATTCACCTTTAAAGATTGGCAAACCGATTATGGAAAATTACTCGAAGTTGTTGCTAGAAAATTTGGATCCCCAACATTAGGATTTTTCACAGATGACGAAACCCTACGCTTTCTAATGCGAAGCGAGACACCGCTTGAATTCATTCGTCAAGCTAGACGCACAAATCAAATTATCTTGGATCCACTTCCGAATCGTATTCGAAACAAACTGTAACGATTAGGATTGAATTTTTCGTCTTTGAATAACAAGCGCAAATGTAATGAGAATAATTATGATTACACACACAAAACCGATAATTATGCCTACTTCAATTGGAAGTACCCAGGGTGCCATTATTGGAGGTGCTCCGTCTTCAATTAGCAAAGAGAAATTACCTTCATAAGTATCATCCATAACTGGATTAGGGGCTGTATTGTTACACATTTCAGCGAAATCAGGAAAAGCTGGAAAGACAATCGTAGAGATGTAACTTCGACTAAGAGGAGCGGCAAAAAAGAAAGCCTCTTCCATGGTTACTTCTCCATCGGTATCTGAGTCAGCTGACGCATTTAGTAAAGCATTGGTTAGAAAATGGTTGAATACCTCTCCGATTATTGGTAACCCCTCTTCAGGTAATCCGGCCCAGGAATATTCATCGGCTTCAGAAGAGGAAATGTATACATGGGGCACTCCATCATCAGAGAGGGATTGAATGAGAAATTCCGATGAACATGCAGAAGCAATGAAGATTTTTTCTTGACTCTGGAGATTCGTCCAGTGGTCCGGAAACCAGGTTTGCCAATCAATATTTTCGAGGAGATAGTTGCCATGGGCAAACACAAACCATAGCACAACATCGTTCGTATCAACGTTGGCAAACAGAAAATCAAATGCTGCCAAACCAACCTGTTGATCAATAAGACCTTGATGAATCAAAATGTGATTGGATTGCCAACCCAGAGCCAGAAGAGTGGTATTCCATTTTTGAGTGTCACTATAGCCGGTTTCTAGATTGGATCCAGATGGATAATAATTCATTTCCATCAACACTGCCCAACCTTCGCGGGGGTTTTCGGGTGATTGGAAACTAGTGCAAGAATATTCTAAGACTAGAAATCTGAAGGAGCCTAGCGAACTCAGAAGAATGGACAGGACAAAGAGCCATCGAATTGTTAATCGTAACTTAGAGTTCACTAGCGAAGCTCCTAAACCTTACTTTGAATAGGTTGGTGTTGGAGCTTCAAAATTCTTTGGTCTTGACGAATAAAAAAATAGAGGAACTGCCCAGAGCACGTCCTAGCAAATCAGTTTAGAGCTTTTCGAGACACAAGTGAACAAGCCGGTGATTCTTGTTCTGTAGGGTCCCAAGAATTTTTCCTTTGCACTGGGCAGTTCCTTTGCCGTCCTCGATATCCAAGTGCTGACTAAGACGTTGCACCTCTTGCAGCATCTTCGCTCGGAGTGCTGCTACTTTCCGTGTTGGTGTGGCTTTGGGGGCTGCAATTTCATACGAAAATCGGCCGATCAGATGCTTGTGGAAGTGACGATAAGTTATGGGACTATCAAACACCTCCAGGGCTTGAACTTCTCCCTCACTAATTACGGCAAGCCCAATCTGACAAGGAAGCGGTTGGATTTCTTTAATTTCCGCTTGAATATTCATCGCTGCTTTCTGTTGCACTATACTCAGTCGAGATGAGCTCTCCGCTTTATCTAGTAGCGGTTTACCTCTAATAGATGTATGTTTGAGTTTTTCTCGGTGTGCTTTGACTTTCATCCAGACGTGGTCCTGAGCAGCGACTTCACCTGCGATGGATGCCCCACGAACACCTGGAGAGGCCACCATATAATGTTCGACATCGGTCATCAGACATTGATACTGTCGAATCGGATGAACATCATGGGTACATCGGCAGGGTAATTCAACTTTAGTTTTGGGAGGCACAAGATGACTCCCAATGATAATGCGCGATTGAGTTCCTTGAGCATGAACATCCATACCCGCGATAAAGAGGACGGACTTCCTGGCGTTGTTTGTTACCCAAGCCGCATCAATCCGTCCAGAATCTTGGAGCTCAACTAACCCTTGCTCAAGGGCTTCGTGGACTGTAATATACTCCCGAGGAAAATCCTCTCTTTCTGTGAGTATGGGGACATAATGGGCATTTCCCATTGGAATAGGTTCACCCAATTCAAAGGAATCGAAGGTGTCGATAAGGTCTGATAATTCCTGCTGTGTTTCGGTTATTTTATTTCACCATTCCATTGTGTAATTTGTAATTAAATTACACCTTTTACTGCAAGTATAAAAAGGTTTGGTCTAAATTTCATCTCATCAAATTAAAGAATGGGGAAAAAACAAGAGAGGTGTGAACACCTATTCTGTATCACGAATAGCTTTCGCAAGGCGTTCAAGCAATTGATCCCGTTTATGTTCATAGAAAGTCTTGGTGACTTTACCATTCCTGTATTGGAGTTCCAGGGCTCCAAGGAGGTCCAACACGGCTTCTTTTTCAATTTCAGTTTCGGTGAGGAGGCTCATCGGAGATCCATCTGATGGTTCAGGTTCTTGGGCCTCGGTTTGGCGATGCTGATAGATAGTGATTACTACGGTGTCTAAATCATCAATTCGCGATTGAAACTGAGATTCCGCCTCTTCTGGGGTTTTGGATGATGCAATCAAATCTTCATGAATTGCCATCGCTGTTGAACGATTTTTCAAAAGGGGGATTAACCAACTAGGTATATTCGTGTATGAGAGATCGATGTCGTCAATGTTATCCGCAGTTGGAATCAAGTCGTCTGACTGGGAGGAAGGTGGTTGGGGTTCATGTTCCATGGGTGTGTATTGGGGACGACGCCATCTACGCGGTCGACGGCGTAAACGGTTCCTATGTTTCCTTTGAAAGAGGTATAATGCCCCATTGATGATGAGAATTCCTCCGAGGATTCCACTAATGAGAAGACATATTATTCCAAGATATAGCGGGGAGAAGAAATAATTGTAAATAGGAAAAATAGTCCATATGTCATTAAATTGGCTGATGGGGGCCATATACAGGAAAAATAGTCCGCATATCAGACAGATCAGGAAAATAAGGAAAAGGTAAATTCCGAACGAGATTCGGACTGGTAGACGACTGGGCACTCTAATGGTTCGTGGATCTCTACTGTAGAGCCCCGAAAAGGTGGTAATAGCCTCCAAACCTCCAGGTTAACCTAGTTTTTTATCTACTTATTCTTTTATTTGGTTTTTAGATGCAATGTTTTCTAGGATCTAATGGTGCTTATATGGGCGAGTACTAAGATGAAGAGCTGTATTACGCCGATGTATATTGCTAAGAAGCCGAGTAATCGTAAATAACTGCCAAAACTGATAAGATATGGACTATAGAAGGCTGCGAGATCTAAGAAATACCATCCAACTATTAGACAAATGGTAAAACCGATTAGTAGTGAGAGAATGATCCATGGATTAATACGCCGTTCAATTTGTGAATATGCTATTTTGGCAATTGAGCTGATTGCCTTCCGCCTCCATTCTTTCTAATGAATCAGTTTATTAAAGCTGTTTTCGTTTAAACACATTTCTTGACTTTTGAACTGCTTTGTAATTGTAATTGAAGTGTACGTATTTGAAAGGGGGAGAATGAGACTGCTATCTGGTTCGAATTAGACTTTGCCATAGGGATTGGTTCAAGTTGTTTTTCAGCTAAATTGACGAATACAGCTTGCTTAATTGCAAACTTGGATGTGATTTGGACTTTGGAGGAGCTGCCGCTGGTTTCGTAGAAGCGTAGGATTGTGGAGTCGGTTTGTTCACTCTTTTTAAGGCAGCTGAAGGTACAGGTTCCCGGGGAAACTGATAGGAAACTTTGCGAGGGTGCTAAATGACCGTCTGTGGTCTTGTGTAATTGAATGGCTTTCAGAGGGGTGATATACTGTTGGGTGTGTTGGCGAGTAGTGGGGGTCTTCCACGTTCCTAAATGAGGTATAATTGAATAATTTGCATGATATTGTCCAAGGCATTGTGCGCTAGGTGTAGCCATTGGCGGACCAGCATGTCCCCGACGGGTTGTTAGGTTATCACGGGATAACCAACCGATGGATCGGAGCAGTGTCAGGGCGATTGTGCGATTCGGATCTTCGAGGACTTCATATTCGGGAAGACCACGGGTGGCGATGAGTAGGCCTTGTTTGTCATCGTTGACATCAAGGAAGGTTTGGAGGGCGTGAGTAGTGGCTGAATCTTCGAACCATCCCATGGGTTTGCCAGGAATATTGGGTCGTTTGAGAATTGAAGTGAGGTAGTAGTCCATCATCATGGGATACAGTTGGGCACCCCACTCCTGTGGGGCGGGTTCAAGGGGACGTTCGGTTACGTGGAAAGGAGTATCTCCCCAAGCAGTGTTTGTGTTGATGCCGGTTTGAAAAAGAACTCGGAGGCGGTGATCTTTTGCGGTGTTCTGGATGGTATGCTGTACATCAATCCGTGGTGAACTTGAGGTGACCGTGATAAGAGTTTGGATTGAAAGAGGTATTGTTTTCAAGCTGCGACGGGTTCGGGTTTTGTGGGCCATTTTGGGAACTTTGAGCTGCGTTTGAATTTCTAAGGTAACGGTAACTGGTCCTTTTTCATGAAGCAGGACCCTAGTTTGTATATTGTCATGACTGGTTATCCGTTGATCTTGGTGAGGTGGGCAGTAATTATATTCATCGCCTACGTCGCCGGTGTCCTCCAACATCAAAACGTTATGATAAGTCTTTTTGGAGGGTTTATGATGCAGGCGTAGGGTCCCTGTTTTTTTAGATATTTGCAGTTGAATGAAGGGATTTTCGATGATATAGAATTCGCCTTTCTTTTGAACCCGTAATTCGGATTTTTGTAACCCGTTGGAAGCGGTCGGAGCAGACGCTAGATAAAAGGTTGCATAGCCGAGGCTGGGAATGGCTTCTGCACAGAATGTTATCATGATTTGGCGTGTTTTGTCTGGCAGCTGTGGTTCTCCGTCATAGATTGGGGGAAGTGTGTGGACATCAAGTAGGGATTGAAGTATTGGATCTAGTTTGTGAGCTGTGATCATCTGGAATGGGATTTGCTCGCCCGTAGCTGTATAAAGGGCTAGTTGGGATGTTTTATCAGATGAGGTCGGGAGGTTAAGGAGAACCCGGATCACATCCGTTGCATCCCATGGATGGGGATTAAAAACACGGAAGGTTACAATGGGAGATTGGGGAGTTTTGGTTGATGGATTTGAGTTCGTGTGTGTATTGATATAGTGGATAGCTTCGCTGAGGAGTTGATGCGCGAGTTGCTGGCTCCATGCAAAGCGGCGTTCCATGTCTTCATGTGTAGCATCTACACTACAACCACAAATTGAATCATGCGGATGATTCTGTAACAGGAGCTGCCATGCTCGCCGTAAAGGAACAGATGGATATTTCGCCCCCAACCACCATGCAATGGTTGAAAACGGTTCCACCCAGCGTTCAAGTAATTGTTGAGTAGAGAAATTCTGTTGTTTCAGATACATACGGGCTGAAAACACGCCAGGGAGAATGGGGACGTACTTGCTGGCGTGCTGTTCTCCATCAATGACAGGTATTTCCGCTAGATTCACTTCATTTTTGATGATGTCGAAGTAATCCTTGAAGGTGCCATGTTGGACAGTGACGTCCTTGAGTTCGGTGATGAAGTCTGCGAAGAGCTGATTGATGAAAGGACTCAGTTCATCCATTCCAGTTATCTCTTTTTCGATTGGGCTTTTTCCGTAAGTCTCGAGGAGTTGGGTAACAGTCCTGCCCTGTAGAATGTCGCCTGAGTGGAAACGTTCGTTCAGATTATGTATCAATTGGGGGAGATGTGATTGTGGGGGTAGATGGTCACTTCCGTTCATAAGAAGGGCGGCAGAACTGGTTCCCCGCAGAGAAAGGACGTTTAGGGGCATAAGAACCTGTGCAAGTGCGGCATCTACTGAATCAGGCAGGTTAGCTGCGGTGGAGTAACTTGATCGTAAATGTACTAGGAGGACTTCTGACCCGTCTGGCGCTCGCCATCGGAGTTCAGTAGGGAGTGTTTTTCCATGGTCTTCTAGCCCACGCCACCAGATACTCTTGTCAATATCGAATCCTCGCAGGATTTGAGGAAGTTGTGCAATATGACCAAAGGCATCTGGCACATAACCGATTGCCATTACATCGCCAAATTCACTACCCGTCTGCTTGCCAAAGAGCAGATTCCGAATAAGCGATTCGCCGCTGACAAGAAACTCATCAGCAAGTACGTACCAAGGCCCAATCTGTATCCGATTCTGTTCAATGAGTTGCTTGAGTCGAGGACGATTTTCTGGTCGCAGTTCTAAATAATCCTCGAGGACGATGGTCTGACCATCTAGGTTGAATCGTAAATATTCTGAGTTGCGCTCCATCAATTCAATGAGCTGATCCAAGGTCTTCACTAGCAACCATCGAAAATCCTCGAAGGGCAGATACCATTCCCGGTCCCAGTGAGTGTGACTAACAAGAATTATTCTTCGAAGTGGCGGCATCCTACACCATCCTACAAGGCAAGTTCAAAGTAAGATTGTGATTCCTTGACTTATACTCTTGTGATATTCAGGGACATATAATCTGATTCAAAACTCATTGATTAATACACAATTCACAAAAAGATTAACCACGCATAAGCTCTGAAAGCTCATCTATCTTTTCATCAATACGTGCAATAGTGCGAAGTAATTGCCGGCGTTTACGAGTATAGTATTTTGGTGCAATGGTTTTTTTCCCACGCTGAAGGATTAATGATGCCAATAGTAAGTTAGCAGCACCCCGTTCAATGAGGAGCTGTTCATGCACCCGAGTGGGGGACTCGTAGGTCGTTGGAATCATATGAAGATTGGCGTCTAGTTCTTCAACAGCAGCTTCTAACTCCGATATATGCTGTTGAATTACATTAATGGGAAGCAATTGAGACACTGATGAATCGTAATCGGGAGGAATTGATACGGTGTCACCTGTCTCAGAACGAATGGTTGGCCACACTTCCAATAGAGGTATCTCATCCCATCTAATCTCTTCATTACATTGAAAGATTTCTGATGGTGGAACTCGTCTACGAAGACGATTAAAAAATCGCTTCCTGTATTCATCATCAATCAAGAGCGGAATACCAAAAATTGCAAGGGCAATAGCAATGATAAAAAATGCGCCAAATATCACGATTACATCTCCAATCGCTACCACCCAGATAAAAATAAAGACTAAAATAGGCAGAATTAGGACACAGGCGATCCACCAGCCTCTCATGTCAGTAGACGAGGGTGGAAGCGGTTCATCCATAGAAACTTCCCTCACCAAAAAGGTAGAGGGTCATCCTTGATATGTGTTTTCAAAGGTGTCGATGCTCTGTTTCACATCCTAGGTGATGTAGTGTATTGAGAATGATATCTTTACTTATCCTAAACCCTCTCTGCCTTTTAGTAGCCATGTTATGAATCATTGCTTGGTGGAGGCATCACTAAAGATGACACAACTCATTCAACCTCATGCGGAATCCGAACGCATTCTCTGGGAAGTACTCCGTGAATTACAACCACACCGTGATCCAATCCAACATCCAGCAATGCTTCGTGCCAGTCAGGTGCAACGGCTCCGCCCACTACTTGATTATGCTTGTCGACTTCATTGGCGTGCAGGCCCCACAGAAGAAGGGGAGGCCGCCTTGAAGCGTTTTGTCTACAGGTTTCTCAGTGGGGATATCCCATTTTATGACTAAATTATAGTTCAACCATTGCTAAAAAGAAGGTTTGAGGAGAGGATGCCCATCCGCTGGGGTACCCTCTCCTTGGACATTTCAGGTTTTAATTTATCATTTCTTGATGTAACGCTGGTAAACCCATCCACCTATGGCTATCACTACAACAATTACGACTGTTATGATGATGTATTCGATGGGTATGGGTTCTTGTGGAGGAGGAGTGGTTGGTGCGCCTAGTTGAACGCCAACATCCCAGTCCCAGTCGAAAATCTGTTTGAAGTAATTGGCGATTCCAGAATGAGTGATGATCACTCCGGCCTCTCGGTTTTCGTGGGTGGATTCATAACTCCAGTTGATACTTGAAACAAGTACTTTTTGTCCATCAACAATGACGCCCTTGTTGTGGGTCCATCCAAAATAGGATTGGTTACTAAACCGGACATCCACACCATTTGCTAGAAACATCTCAGCAACAGCTTGCATACCCGAGCTGCGATTGTCTAGGATAACTTTACAATCCACACCACGAGCAGCTGCAGCAACAATAGCATCATTGAACTGATTTGGATTGCTATCCCAATCCATTTTCGAGTACATTTGCTGTACCATGAGTGTTGAAGTAGCAGAATCAATCATAGCCTTGATTGCAGAGACATCGTTGTCTGGAGAGAGCACACATTGAATGCTCATTGAACCTGTAAAGGATTGACTGGTAAAAGGTGCGGGGTAGGATCCAGTATCGATGTTTTCACTGAAATCTTCTTCATCGGCGATATCCGGCACGTATGGCTCTACGTTGTCGAGCAGCAGATCATGCATGAATGTGTCATAGAAATAATCAATGACATCGGGTTGCTCGATTACAACGCCCCATTCACGGTTACCAGCGCTACTTGCAGGTGGAATTCCTGATTTTGCCCAGTTGGCACTTTCTACAACGACAGCCTCTTGATCGAAAATCATGAATTTAGCGTGAGTAAATTCAAGGTATGTATCTTCTGAGAAATAGAGTTGTAGATTGGATCCAAAGGCTGCATTTTGTGACAGATTATAGAAAGCACCTTTTGTAAGGCTCCGTTCAGCAATTGAGGCCCATTTCCATGAAACGATGATAGTAATTTCCATAGTTCCGTTTCGTGCAAGGGCATCGTGGATTTCATCAATTAGAAACCAGTTGGTTAGAGCATAGACCATGATTTGCATTTCATTCTCTGTGTTTTGTAAAAGATCTGTGATTATGTCAAAACTCGAGTCCGGAGATGAGAAACAGGTTACAGTTGCGGAACCGGTGTAAATGGATGCAGGTTTATCAAGCGGGGGCTGTGCATTAACCGTTAATGTAGGGTCAGCAACTGGTTGAAAGAATGCAAAGGTCATGAGCCCGATTATTATTAGCAGAAGTAATTGTGGGATGATTGTACGCCGCATTAGCATTACTCCATTGATTGAATTGATAGAGTGTACAGTTTTGAGAGTATTTAGCTATATAGCCTTGTGCTTTTTCTAGAAGCCGACTAAAACCCAGAGAAGAAGAAATAGGGTTTTTTTCTGATGCTAAACACCTGACGACTTTGAGCGCAAAAGATAATTAAGAACTCAATCACTCAGTGGTTTTAAGAAGTTTCAGAAAGGTGTGTCTATTGCGAAAGGAGTTAAGCTACGAATTTACGTCAATACCACCCGCTAAGAAAGCTTTCAAATGTGTGTGTGATCGATTAGGAATCCAACCCAAAGAAGTTGATATGGGAGGTGGGCTAAGTGCGCGGTCGGAGGACCGCACCTTTTCAGCACAGTTACAGGCCAGTACAACGGATAGAGGTGTTATGAAGGTTGAAGTTCATATCCGCGTGTCCGATGATGAGCAGCTTACGGCTGTTACTGCGTGTTTTGGTGAGCCGAGAAGTGAACGTACAGTAGCGCCTAGTCAAAAGACCTTTGCGAAAATAGTTGTAGAAACTGAATTCAAGGGTGACACAGAGAGTTTTGTTCAAGAGGTCTGCCAGAAACTTGATATTGCACCTGATCAATTCGGAAATTATCGAGCAATGATTCTTTCCACGGCCCGCATGAAGGCCGCACCTGATTTCATCAAGGAAGCTGCGGAGAAATTAAAAGCATTATGACAAATGCCACGATTTTTGGAATTCAACCGAATCGAAGTTCATGGGTATCTGATTCGTGACCACAGACTGGGCATTTGTATTTCTTTTTCTTAAAAACGCAGGCACGGTGGAATGAGGCGTTACAGTTAGAGCATTTAATGGGTGTTTGGACCATCTTGCCACATGCTTGACAGACATCATCTGAACTCAAAGTATCACGTTCCTATTAGTTTAGTACCTGTGAACTACCTGATTAAACGTTTCTCTTGGTGATTCTTTGACCAATTGTCTCTGTTGAAACCTTAGCTTTCCTTCTCTTTGATATATGGGACACCTATAGCCTTCGGTGGTATTGACCGCCTGATAATACCCAGAGCAATGATGACTGAGACATAAGGAATCATTTGGATGAAATTACCAACTCCGACGAGGAAGTCCCAGCCGGGCGCAATTTGTAAGGCGTAGTTAAGGCCACTAGTGAAGCCGAAGAAAAGTCCTGCTATCAGAACTCCAATGGGGTTCCAGTTTCCAAAGATTAGCGCCGCTAGAGCAATGAAGCCAGCACCACTGGTCATTCCTTTTCCAAACCACGATCCAAAGCCAATCGACATTTGAGCACCACCCATTGCAGCTAGCGCACCACTTAGAAGTACTCCGTAAATTCGGTACTTTTCAACACTAATTCCCGCGGTATCGAGTGTGCTTGGATCTTCTCCAGCAGCTCGGAGCCGCAGTCCAAAGGGTGTTCGATACAGTACGAACCAGCAAATGGGAACCAGCGCGAACATGATGAATATTAGCGGAGAGAGAAAGCCTATCCCGGGAAGATAAATCTCAGGAAGCGGTGTAACTCCAGGAGACACTCCGCGAAGTCCCCAGATTACAAAAAGCATTAATGTTGTGAAACCAGCTGCAAATAAGAGAATGCCTGTACCGCTTACTATATGGTTTCCCTTCAATTTGACAGTTACTACAGCATGGATTGCGGCAACTAGTACGCCTGCTATAATGGCTCCGAGGACACCCAACCACGGATTATCTGTGAAGTATGTTACAGCGACAGCAGCAAATGCTCCCATCAGCATGATGCCTTCAAGGGCGATATTGACGATTCCTGACCTTTCAGAAAACATACCACCAAGTCCTGCTAGGACGAGTGGAGTTCCCACTTGAAGGGTTGAATTGAGTATCCATCCGAAGAGAATGAGTGTAGCTGGATCAATCTGCATCAGTTTTCACCTCCACAAAGGTAACACCTTGTCGATACAGGAGAATGAAACTCCATACTCCAAAGATGATACCTAGCACTCCTAAGACGCTGAGCGGAATGAGGAGTGTAGCACCTAACATGACCATTGTAATATAGCCAATGATTATCCAAATAACCGCGGAAGGTATGAGAGCAATAGTCGACCATTTCTGAGTTGTCATAAGGCCATAGAATGCAAAGAGCGATATGAGACCGATTATCACTGCAAGGGATGCTAGCCCTATATACATCGCAAAGAATGGTTCGGTGAGTATCAAAGTAAAGATATCACCAATAAGCCCTGCTTGGACAAGGGTACCGAACATACTCGCACCAATAGCGATGCTAGCAATACTACCAATTATTGCTATAATCGATCCCATGAAGATGGGAACGGCTTTCATAGGGTCTTTTACAAGCCTTTTCGCCCATGTGACTCCCTTCTTCGCTAGCCAAATTACGATTTTCGGAGCAGCGACGAAAAGGACGACTAATCCTTGGATGACATCCACCATTTCTGCAGGAACTCCTCCGATTGTTTGCATTGGAATCGCACCAGCACGGAGAAATCCGAAGAAAATAGCACCTAAGAGAACACCGATGGGATTATTAGCGCCAAGTACTGCAACAGTGATTCCGTCGAAACCTAAACCCGCTGACCAGCCATCACGGAACCGATGATAGTAGCCTAGAATTTCAACGGCACCAGCAAGCCCTGCAAGACACCCACTTAGGAAAAGCGAAATAACAATCATTTTCTTGGGATTAATTCCTGCAGCTTGAGCAGCAGACTGGTTCTTACCAACAGCTCGCATCTCATAGCCAAGAACCGTGTTTCTGAGAAGAATCCATACGCCAATAACAACAAAGATGCCAATTACAAAGCCAAAATTAAGAAAATTCGAGCCAAAGAGCTTAACTAGCTCAGCTGTGGGAAAGATGAGAGGAGTTTGGGCTTGTGGCTGAACTTGTCCAGGTTCTTGAAGAGGTCCAGCAGCCAGCCATTGAGTAAAGAGAGTCGCAATGAAAGTCATCATCATCGTAGTTACGACTTCATGAGCGCCTCGATATGCCTTTAATAACGCTGGAACGAGAGCCCATAAACCACCAATAATGAAGCCAAAAAGTAAAGCAAGAGCAGGGTGAATTACAGGTGGCAGTAAAATCATGAAACCGACAACCGTGGCAGCCATTGACCCCATATACAACTGGCCTTCTGCACCAATATTGAAGAGCCCCGCTTGGAAGGCTAAAGCCACTGCAAGACCTGTGAAGATGAGGGGAGTGGCATACCAAAAAATAAGATCAGTTCGGGCAAATGCCCCTAGAATCAATGTTCGAAATGCAATGAATGGATTATACCCTGTCGCGAGCATTATTAGGGAGGTAGCAAAAATCGCGAGAAAGATAGACATAATTGCCCATCCGATTTGAATGAGCCCTCTCCGAAGATTAGACCATCTGAAAAAGCCAATGAATTGGAAATAGAGCCCCCGAAAGAATTCGTTAATACCACCACTTTGCAAATGCTTTTCATCCACGTTTGTTTCAAAATCAGGAGTAACTGTATCATCACTCATTATGCTGACCCCTTTGAAATTACTTCCCCAGTTTCTCCTGCCATCAGGAGTCCCAATTCCCGCTCATCTGTTTTTTCAGGCATTCTTATTGCAACGATCTTTCCTTCAAAGATGACCGCAATTCGATCCGCTACATTACGCACTTCATCTAAATCAGCTGAAATCAAAAAAATCGCCACACCCTGATCACGCATTCGAATGAGAGCATTGTGAATATATTCAGTCGCCCCCACATCAAGACCTCGAGTTGGATTTGATGCAAGGAGTAATTTCGGATTTGGACCCATCGCTCGTGCTGCAATGACCTTTTGTTGGTTTCCCCCCGAGAGTGTAGATACTGGCTCATCGATATTTCGAAGTCGAATTGAATAATCTTTTACAAGGTGATTGGAGTAGTCATCAATGTTGGCAGCATTCAGAAATGAATTCATAGGACCAATAGCAAATGGAGGTCGATATTGACCACCAAGGACGAGATTCTCTTTTATTGAGAAATCTAAAATTAATCCACGTTTCTGTCGATCCTGCGGTATGTATCCAACTCCTATTCGTCGAACCTTCCGAGGATTGTATTTAGTTATTCGTTCACCTTCGATGTAGATTTCACCACTAGTGGGTTTTCGAAGCCCCCAGATGGCTTCAACGAGTTCGCGTTGTCCATTCCCATGAACGCCTGCCAAACCAAGAATTTCTCCTGATTTTATTTCAAAAGACACCCCTTGGACAGCGGGAAGACCACGATCATCGCGAACATAGAGATCTTCTACACGAAGCACAGGAGCACCGGGTTTGGCTGGTGTTTTTGCCACCCTGAAGACAACTTTTCGTCCAACCATCATTTCAGCTAATTGTTCTCGTGAAGTGTCTTTCTTATTCACTGTTCCAACAAGCTCACCATCACGGAGAACTGTGATGCGATCACAAAGAGCCATTGGTTCGCGTAGTTTGTGAGTAATGAGTATGATTGTTTTTCCTTCATTCCGAAATGTCTCCAATGTTTCAAAAAGTTCATCGACTTCCTGTGGAGTTAAAACAGCAGTAGGTTCGTCAAGAATGAGAATATCTGCTTGGCGATAAAGAATTTTAATAATTTCAACTTGTTGCTGTTGGCCTACTGAAAGATCTTGAATCTTGGCGCGAGGATCGATGTTGAGAGCATTTTCTTTGCTAATGCGTTTAATTTCTTTTTCTGCCCCTTTGAAGTCCGTTGGCATCATTGGATTAATGCTAGGTTTCCAGACGCGCAAGTTGGCTGTAAGATTCAGATACATTGGTTCAGCGCCTAAGATGACGTTCTCAGTAACGGTTAGATTAGGAATAAGCTTGAAATGTTGATGGACCATTCCGATTCCACACAGAACTGCATCATGAGGAGATCTGAAATTCACTTCTTGTCCTCGAACTTTGATTGTTCCTGATGTTCGTTCGATTAGACCGTATAACACATTCATCAATGTAGTCTTTCCAGCTCCGTTTTCCCCGAGTAACCCATGAACTTCACCTTCTTTGATCCGTAAGGTGATGTCCTTGTTGGCTTGAACATTACCAGGAAATACTTTCCAGATGTTTTCGAGTTCGATGGCGTCCATACAAATCGCCTCCATAAGGATAGTGTCGGTGCGAACATTCCATTACAGAACGTCGAATTATACAAAAGTGCCATTTTCTAGTATTTAATCTCAATGCTCGTGAACAAAAAAAATAATGAAAAAAAGAGAGGGAGAGGGGCCTGTTGGCCCACTCTTTTATCAACTACAGCCAAACAAGATCAGTTGGAACAGTATAAGTTCCGTTGATAATGCCTTGTGCGATCATAGCAATGGTGTTTTGGTCAGTTGTTGAAACCGCCCAGTTAGTTCCGAGCAGTGTGTTGTTCATTTCCCAACCAACACCACCATTTGCTAAGTTCCAGAAGGAAAGTCCAGCGATGCTTGAACCGCCAATCACCTTTTGGACGATGGTTTGGTTAATAGCAACATCAACACGCTTCAACATTGAAGTTAAAACTGCTGTTGGAGCTACGGGATTATCTGGATCAGCTGTGCCAAGATACATCTGTGGACTGTCGACCCCAATGGCCCAGACAGGACCAATGGTTGC
>JABXGS010000053.1 GCA_016550425.1 archaeon | reverse complement strand
TCTCCACATGATACACAATGATGGAAGCCAAACGAATGTTGAGGCGTTTACAAAGCACTTCATTACTGATACACCAACACTCACTTATGATGCTTGTATTGGAAGATTTAGACAATTTTATGAAGAATCCTTTGAACAACTCGGATCCATAGTAACAGTCGTTCCCTACGGACGCGCTCTTCTTGAAAAGGTCATAAAAAAAGGAATCCAAGTCATTATCGCTACAAATCCGATATTCCCCGAAATTGCGACTAAAATCCGAATTGGATGGGCTGGGTTACTCGATTTAGATATCACTTTGATGACACACGCTGAAAATATGTCTTACTGTAAACCACATCCCGAATATTATCAAGCAATTCTTGATTTCATTCAACAAGAACCTCAAGACTGTGTAATGGCAGGCAATGATCCGATCAGTGATATGTCTGCCTCAGACTTAGGATTTCAAACTTTTCTTGTGGATTTGGATCAAGAAAAAGGACGATTGGGTGTTCTTTCTAAGGAAGTGGGAAATTCCGCAAAGAATGGTATGGAATCATCCCCGTATCATATTGATGGGTCGGGAAGTTTAAGCGACCTTGAACGGTTTCTCACGAATTCAAAGTGATATGGTGAGTAACAAGTATGTCTTCCTCAAAACAGATTGAAGCAGTCCTTTTCGATGTCGATGGAGTGGCAGTAGAAAGTGAACTCCTCCATCTCCAAACCTTCAACGAGGTCCTTGCGCCCTGTGGCATTCAAATCTCTGAAACTGAATGGAAAACACGATTCCTAGGTGCTGGGTCTGCCGTGATAATGACAACCCTCTTCAAAGAAAATAATATCCTAGAAGATCCTACACCATTGATTTCTGAGAGACGGCGTCGGTACCAAAAACATGTTGAAAAAGGCGAGCTTCATACTGTTCGTGGTTTTCCAGCCTTCTACAAATCAACCCAAAATGCAAAAATCCCTGTGGCCTTTGTGAGTACTGGTCATCCCGTAAGTTTAGAAGCAGCCCTGAAACACCTTGGTCTTCTTGGAAAACACCCTGTAATCGATGTGACCCAAGTAACACGAAGCAAACCCGATCCGGAGGCCTACCTCCTAGGGGCTAAGACACTAGGTATTAATCCAGAATATTGTCTCGTATTCGAAGATTCACCCATTGGGATCACTGCAGCAAAATCTGCCAACATGACCTGTGTTGCGTTAACAACTACAAATCCTGCTACAGATCTTTACCATGCAGACCTCATTATCCCAAACTTTGAAGGATTCACTATTCACTCTATCTGTGATCAATTGGGGCTACCACTCAACGGTTGAGTTACTATGCGTATCGTTTAATGCCTTTCAGCTTACAGACTTCTCGAATTATCATATCAAGAATCTGGTCATCGCTTTTTACGCCTGCTGGCGCATCGACAATTTTGTCAAGTTGTAAGGGGATGCCATCCATTCGATAAGCAGTTTGAACACCATCTGCTTCAATTCCGACATATGCAGAAGGCAAGACGACGTCGGAAATCTCTGTGGTCGCACAGCGCTTGGGATCTAAAACAATGACTGGAATATTCATCATCGCTTTCACCGCTGGCATCGGGAATGATGCTGCCGGATCAGCTGCGATGGCAAAAAACGCATCCGCTTCTCCACGAGCTAGCACATCTACCGCACTGGTTTCTCCTGGCATATAGTACGGCGCACCTTGTTCCAAGCTGATAGAAAACGGATAACCGTATGTCCAGGTAGAAACGTGATTGGAACCAGTTACGTTGAAGTGACCTCGGAGCGGCATGATTACGGCTTTTGTATAGTGATTCAAATCTGCTGTCAAATCAATTGCAGCTGAAACATTGTGGTCCTTTCCATGAGTTTGGGTGAGACCTAAACCGAAGAAAATCGTGGTAAATTTTGCAGACTTCAAATCATTAGTAAATTCACGGATTTGGCGCATGGGGACCCCAGCAACCTCCGAGGCATGTAATTCACGACCTCGTAGAAGTGCTCGAACTGCTTGAAGCAGTTCATAATCCTTATTGGGTTCTACGATAATTGAGTTGGTCACTTGTTCCGTGAACCGTGTGGGGCGAACATCGATATGATAGATCTTCCGGTCCTCGACCTGTTGGAAGAGGCCCTCAATGAATTGAGAATAGCGTCGTGTATGCCTTGGATGTGCTGCAATTGGGTTACAGCCCCAGTAAACAATGAGATCAGAGTAGTTCTTGATCTTACCTAAGGTGCAGGTTCCTATCCCGACTCGTTGAACTGCCTCAATACCTGGACCATGACATACTGATGAAGTATTATCCACAATAGCCCCAGAAACCTCGGCGAGTTCTAATGCCTTGACACTGGCTTCATTTGAGGTACTGGCTAATCCGTAAATTACTGGGCGTTTTGCTTCAGCAAGGATTTTTGCGGCTGCTTTCACTGCTTCTTCCAAAGATACTTGTTGCACTTTTGATTTGTTTGGACCTGAGCGTAGTTCTGGTTTGTAAATTCGATACTCGTCTCGAACTTTGAGGAATTTGGTGTGTCCAATTCGGCATGCATTCAAGGCCTCCACAATTGTTCCTTCGGGAACTCGGGGTAACGGACCTGTTAGGGTTACGGCTACTTCGATGTCATCGCAAAGACAGCCACAGAACGGACAGATGACATGTTTGGTGATCCGGGAGCGAGGGGTTGCAAGAATTGCATCAGTATCTTTGGTTGTCATGGTGTGGACCTCATATAGCATCTAGCATAGAGTGTAGTTCTACAGGGCGGTTCTGTCATTTAAGCGGTTCGCCCAAACTACGATTCACAGGCATTATTTGTTTGATGTGGAGTCAGGGTAATGGAGCATTCCACTCTGTAAGCTCAGGGAGTTGTTGGGAGTGGCTAATGAAACGAATGGCTAAGATGGCAATTACAGCGCCAATCACTTCAGTGCTAAAAGTTGTTATGTAGACTAATAAGTCGATGACACCCGCTGGAGGAATTACATAAGTTAGAGTGATTATAAAGAGCGTGAAATTCCAAAGTGTGTGTAACACGATTGGACCCCACAAACTACTGGTTTTTTGGAACATGTATCCGGTCACAATTCCAAAGACAAATGATGAGGCAACATAATAGGTGGCATACCAAGTCGCACTAACAGGATCCATTCCATTCAGCAGAGCGCTGATAGGCCAAACAATATGCCAAAACCCAAAGAAGATGGCTTGAATGATATTAGCGATATTCACATTCGTCTTGGTCATGAAACACCGCATCATCAGACCACGGAAAAGGCCTTCTTCCGTGAATGAATTGATGATATAGAAGATGATATAGTACGCAACAATGAATACCGGGGCGATGGTGAGATTTAGGCTGGGTCCTAGCCCTAATACAAGTTCGATGAAACGTTGAAGAGCATAGGGCAAAATAAAGTAAACGAGATAGACTAAGACACCCAAAATGATGTTGATAATCAAGTATTTTGTATGGATTCCAAGCACTGAGAATGTACGATAAACAATAGCGACGTAGAGAAGGAGAATCACCAGGGGAATGACCTTCGAAGTGATAATGCTCCAATTAGTCAAATGCAATTGTAACACGAAGATGTCAATGATGCGAAATACCATGGCAATCACAAAAAACACGATAGCCAAGAGAACTGGGGGCATCAACGGCTTTCTAATCGATTCTTTTTCCGACATTCTAATCATTCCCTAATTAAGGAATTTAAGCTGGCTCAATTGCGCAGATGAGGTTTTTGAATTCATGGAATCCGGACAGTTAGAATTTAAGCGTCTGATGAAGAATAATGGTGAGAATTTGAACTACTTAGTTCGGAATTCACACATGATACTAGAAAATGTCTTTATCTTTAGCCTAAGGGAAGATTAGGAATAGTACCCACAGATGTCCGGTCCAGATGAGTGGCAAGAATATGGTTGCTGTAAGAGAAGTCAGTGCGAGTAATGTATTGAGTGAAGGACCTGCAGTATCTTTGAAAGGATCCCCAATTGTGTCGCCTACGACAGATGCGGCGTGAATTTCGTGATAATTTGGCTTGCTTTGATCATAATTGGTCGATTCAATGAATTTCTTGGCGTTATCCCAAGCACCACCAGCATTATCCATGAATAGAGCGAAAATGAGTCCAACAATTACTGCGCCTGCTAGATAGGCTGCCAAGGCTTCTAATCCCAAAATAATTCCGGTAATTATAGTAACAAGAATTGCGGTAATTGTTGGTGGTAGCAGTTCTCGTAGTGCTCCTTGTGTTGCTATCTTGATTCCTCGGTCATAATCAGGCTTTGATGTGCCTGCAAGAATCCCGGAATCCTCACGGAATTGTCGGCGGATTTCATGAATCAGCTTGTCTGCATTTTTTTGAACACTAAGAATCAGAATGGCTGAAAAGGCCACGGGGAGCATACCCCCTATCAAAGCACCTGCAAGAACTACTGGATTTAGAATATCGATGAAGACAGGAGCTCCAGTAAGTAGGGTTGCAAGTTGAATATAAGCAGCAAAAAGCGCAAAAACAGTCAAAGCTGTAGCACCAATTGCAAAACCCTTGGTGATAGCTTTTGTAGTATTCCCAATTGCATCGAGTTTGTCACATTCTTCGATCGCTTCCTTCGATGCTCCCGCTTGTTCAATGATTCCTCGGGCATTATCAACAATTGGGCCATAAGCATCAGCACTAACTACAAGGCCATTCGTTGCCAATAATCCGACAGCAGCAATGGAAATGGAAAAGACACCAGCCTGCCAGACCCCAATAGGTCCTGGGATTGGGATTAGTGTGCCTAAGGCGAATGCAACTACTAATGCAACAACGATGCCAATTACGGAGGGAACAACGCTTAGAAGCCCATATGAGATTCCTGATAAAGCTAAGGTGCCAGTGCTAGTTTCCGCTGATCTAATCATGCTCTGGACAGGTTGGAACCGTCTGAAACCAAAATCATTGGTAAAAATGTTAGAGACGAATCCAATGAGCACACCAGCTAAAAGTCCAAGTATTCCCGCAATCGCGAGAACAATGGGAATTTGGAGTAAGAAAAGGACCAAAACAACAAGTACTCCGAATAATATGGTCGAATAGTACGTCCCATGATTAAGAGAGCAATTAGGCTCACATGTATCGCTGGTCCGAACTGTAAAAACACCAATAATAGCTGAAATTCCTCCCAGAGTCGCAATAATCAACGGAATCATTCCATAGGGAATAAGAACGAAGATTCCGTTCCCTGCCAAGGCTACATCAATTGTTGCACCTAAAATTGCTGCAGCTAGAATTGCTGCGATATTACTGTCAAAAATATCTGCACCCGTACCAGCGATGTCACCAACATTGTCCCCGACGGCATCAGCGACTGCAGCAGGGTTTCTTGGGTCATCTTCAGGGATTTCAAATTCAACTTTGCCAACAATATCTGCAGCAATATCTGCAGTTTTGGTATAAATTCCACCACCGGCTCTCGCGAAGAGTGCGACACTGCTTGCTCCAAAGGAAAAACCCACGATGATTTCCCAAAGGGCAACACCACCTGTGATACCAAGGGGAGCAAAAACAAAATTCCAAATCAGATACAGGGAGGCAATTCCGACCAAGGCGAGTCCACTAATTACAAGTCCCATGACAGACCCAGCTCGAAATGCAACTCGGAATGCTGGATTCATTCCACCCATTGCGGCAGCTGCTGCCGTCCGACGATTAGCTCGAGTTCCGACCATCATTCCAATATAGCCAGCTGCCATGCTTGCGAATGAGCCAATGACGAAAGAGATTGCAAGGGCTATAGCTTGGGCTGCGATATTAGAAGCTCCAAAGAAAAATTCAGCCAAGGCAATGACTATCGCCATTAGACTAGCGAAGATGGCAAGAATTCGATACTGAACACGTAGAAATGAATATGCCCCCTCTTCAATGAGGTTACTTACCTCGCGCATCCGTTCATTTCCTTCCTCGGCTCGCATAACAAGTCGATAAAATACCAATGCCACGAGAATAGCTAATAATCCGATGAAGATTGCAATGCCCAATATGATGTAAGTAATCATGAAATTCCCCATTACTGGAATATAGCCATGTTAGGAGGGTGTGTTACGCATCTCTGCTAGCAGTTCTTGAAGCGTAAGCACCTGCTTATCGGGGGCAGGTGTTACCTTAGCTTTCAATCCTTTCATCGTCGGCATACCCGTACTATCAGTATCACCGCTGATGACACAATTCGCCCATGGACCATACGGAATAAATCCCATGCCTTCGCTAGCTCGGGGTGCAACTTCAGCCCGAAGAATGACACTGCCGTGGTCTGTAGTGACTTCCACAGTATCACCGGGTTCAATCTTTAGTTTCTCTAAATCAACAGGATCAAGTCGAATCTGAGTAGTCGCTTCATAATAAATCTCACTTAGTTTCCCCGCCTCTAGACCTACGCCTTGTCGCCGGGTTCGACCTGTCAGTAACACGACTTCCAAGCTTGGCATAGCAGTTTACACTCCAATTCTAGTTGCAACCGATAACTGATGACCTCTAATAAATCTCTTGCTGAAACCCTAAGCAGAGGCTCTTGTCTAAATTGGTTAAGACGAAGATAGTCGGACAATCCAACCCTGTGCAGATAATGCCCCAACAATAACCTGATTTCTTAATATATTCCCCTGTTGATCACGAATCGCCTCAACCATGCCACGAATTCGCACGCGGTCACCTTTATTAAAAACTGCGGCAAAAACTCCCTCAAATGATACTACTTCAGTTAATGCAGGTAATTCGGTATTTCCTTCCTCCATTGAAATGTTACCCACAAAGTATCGAGCAGGAACAAACAGGTTCGCTTCATCTTCCATTATAGTCGCTGTAAATTCAACTGTTTCTACCGGGGAATAGGTTTCAGATCCATATTGGTTCATAATTTCTCCATCCATCCGGACTGGAGTAATCGAAAACGGGGTTTTTCCAAACCGCCCTCGTTGCCAATGTGACCAAGCGATTTGCTCTGCATAACGAGCAGGAACCCCTAAGGTTCGGACCTGCCGAAGCTGCCAGGCTTGAATCTCTTCACCTGAGTATGGCTTCACCTTATTTTCGCCAAATAATTCATCCATCACATCCCGAACCCGATGCACATTTTCTTGACCATAAACAAGTAGATCAATATCAGAGAACATGGGATTATGAATTTCCAACAAGATTGAACCTGAAACTCCGAAACGGGAGAGTTCAACCCCGCTAGTTTCCGAAAGCAAGGTCACAAGGGCTTTCGCCTTCGATTCCAAGGGATCTTGTGGATTACGAATAATTTCAGCCATTCGAATCTCAGGTAAATAGTACGCCACCGTACTCTTCCATGGTACTAAGGGTAGCTTAAATCCACGAACTGGATCGAGTTGAATATACTCTGGATACTTTTCTAATAACCAATTACTACTCGATTGCACCTCAGCGGCACTGTAGACGTGCATCATCCGTTCGTAACGCACATCTCCTCGTTCCCATTTTCCTTTCGGGTCTGGACGATACTTCAAATAAGCCGTATACGCGTCTGGTGGATGCAAGTAGCCAACAATTGTGAAAAATAATCCTTCTTTGGTTTCTACAAAATCCTTATCTTTTGGGAGACGCGCCACTCGGAAACCACCAGTATATTACTCAAAGCAAATTACTGGGTAATAAGATATCTGTTGGAGTATCCCCGAGCAGAAACCGGGTCCATTTCTCATTACCTTTTTCAACAGATTCAAGAGCACCCTGAACAATAACTTCTTCATCTTGTCGTACATGCTCAGCAAAACGTCCACGAAAACTCACAATCTCGCGAACATCCTTTGCCTCAGTCCCTTTCAAAATTGTTACCTCATCAATCTCATATCGGCAAGGTGTAAACAATCCATCGCGATCATTAGTCACCCGACACCGTGCTCGTGCATGACCCAACTGACGGTACTTGCAATCCCCATACTGTTCCTTAACTTCATCCCAATCTAAAACGGCTCGGATGAAATAATGGTGACCACCAAAAATTCCATGCATCGACTTTAGCCCATCAACCAACAACATCTTTTCAATCGGAATATCGGTTCCACTCCAGCGAAGATTATACACTGCAGGATAGGTATCCAACTGATATGCTGAAATCCCCTCGTCTGGAACCATATGGGCACGTCGGAGGGCTAGTTGTAAGGTACGTGCTTCACGTCGACCATAGACAATAAGATCAATATCGGAGGTGGGACCATGCAAATCGACTTGGATGCTTCCCGAAATCCCAAGAACTTCTAATGGTAACCTAGCTTGTTCTTGAATCATCTCTGTGAATGTCACAACATCTTGCTGCAATGCATCCCGAGTCTCAATCTCCATTAGCCTCACAAGGCTTGCTTTTGGTTGGTAGACTTTGTGAATCGATTCATGTGGAATTCCCTGCAACTCCCGACCAAACACTGGGTCATCATATAGATACTGAGAGTAATGCTGTTTGAGAAAATCAAATCGTTCTGCCAAATGGTAGACCTTATCATACCGCTGGCCATCCCGTTCCCGCTTCCCCTCTACTGAAGGATAATATCGTAAAAATGCAATCGCTCTATTTGGAGGATGAACCAACCCTTTCACATCAAAAATCAGTCCCTCAGTCGTTTCAATGAAATCTCCCTCTCGGACAACTAATTGCGGATTTATTATTAACACCACCGGTTACGGAAAGGACTAATAGGATGAATTCAATTGAACAAAATCCTTTCGCAAAGGCGGTTTAATATTCGAGCCCAAGTGAGGGAATGGCAAATTCTTCCTCTGACCAATTCCAATACGAACCATTCCACTTTGTAGCAATATTAGCTGGATCTACAGATCCGACATTCTTATACTGCTGCATCTGCCAAACTTCGTGAACACCATCTTCCTGGCGTGTCAATGAAAGAAGATTCAGAATCTGACCTAGGCTTCGAGAAGGTACTTGGACATGTACAACACATCCGATATTCGAAATTGTAGCAAATGCTAATGGCATTTGGGCAACGGCCACCACAATCTGCTCAGCAATGTGGGGTTCACACCGGATAGCAAACGTGATGAAAAAAGGTAATTGCGGTGTCGAAAAAACAAAATAGGGTTCTATTGTCTTTTCCTTAATTAAACGAATTTTTCGGGTTGAAACCGTTGTTCGTGGAGCTTCCATTCCTCTAACAGTTAATCGTTGGAGTATCTTTTTCATATTGGCCCGACCATCACCAATGAGAAAACACGCAAGGTAATAGTCCAACTGATCAAAAGAGCGTGCTAATGTATTGGATAACCCCCTTGGCTTAGGAAGTATTGTCCAATTTTCCCGGACGAAATTGAGCAGTCCCATAGAAGAAACATCGCCTTCAATTAACCAGGTACTGGACTCATAATCAAAATGGTCAAAGCATATCGATTGATAATATTTCTGGACCTCATGAATCTGACAAATATCGAAAAACTGGTCATTCAACAACTGTATCTGATCATGGAATAGTTGAACTGGCTTTCCTTGATCCGGGATTCGAAAACCTACAAAACCTCGCTGAAAAGTAGTATCGAAAACTGCTGTGGTCAGATAGGTTGACATCTCATTGTTGAAGATGGCTTGAACTCGCTTGGAAAAATCGACTCCCTTTGTGACAAAGAAGATACCATAATGTCTTAGCTTGAATCTACCCCAATCGACCAGATTCGCGAAGCGTAAACCTATTTTTTCTTCTAAGACTTTGAGATCTTTTCGCATAGTTGGCATACTAATTTTGAGTTCCTTTGCCACTTGTGCTTGAGGAGTTTTTGGGCGCTGATAAAGTATACTAAGTAATCGAAGTTCTCTTCCATTGAGTCTCTCTGGTTCATCAGTTATTAAACCTTGAAGTAAATCACGGGAAACTTTTTCATATGAAGTGATATTGAACCGCAAGATTACTTTTAGACGACGGACAAGAGAATTGTAAATCCTCTCACGTGGTGCTGTTGA
>JABXGS010000005.1 GCA_016550425.1 archaeon | reverse complement strand
GCAGTTGCTGCGTGATCCGCTTCGCTGAACCCTACAACATGAACAATTGCGGGTTCTAACATCATTGAGGTATATGCTGATGCCGCTAGCTGACCTTTTGCCGCATCGAGGTCCACAGGAAAGCTGAAGAGTCCCGCTCGCACTTGGCGAATAACCTGAAAGGTATTATCTTGCAATGATTCCACCAAGGCGAGTTTAGCCCACATTTTCGCTAAATCCATAGCTGGCGATGTGCCAAGTGGAGTATTCATCATTAGTTGGGCAATGTAATGTTGTATGCCCATGGATTTAGCAATGAAGGCAGACCAGAATGCAGATGCCACGGCGATTGTGTCATGCGCCTGCCTTAGGCTCCAATGGTGCGGTTCATTGACTTCAACAGGGATGCCTTGTTTGCCATGCCAGGTAAGGTTGTTCATATTTTCTTGGATGGCTTCTGTTATGGGGCGCGTGCTTCGTCCATCGAGAACACTATACCAATTAATGGGCGTTGCACACCATGCATTATGGATGGTTTTGTGGAGAAGCTTGGCCCATTTCAGGAGGTCTTGGGTGCCACTGTAACATCGGAGAAGCGGATAGTTACCCCGTCGTGAGGCAGCATACATGGCACGAAGATCCTTTTTTGTGCGAATTGGGACACCACCGGCCCCTTCGACTGAGTCTTTCATTTCGTCTGGGCGGAAGAAAAACTGTTGAGCATTTTGATCGGGACCAATAGAGAGAATATCCAAGCATTTGGCGTTAGCAATCTTTGCAATTCCTTGAATCGTTTCTTCCAGACTGGGTAGACCAAAATGGTGTCGGATCACTGGCCAAGGTTTTCGTTCTGCCATCCGTGCCAATAACGTCGTGGAATAAGTTATAGGACCCATGTGCTGAATTCTTTCCTCGAACTTTTGCGGGTTACAATCAGCGGTTAAAAACATGAGCACGTCTTCATCGGTTGACTTTCCATCAAAATAATAGTCGAAGAACCCTACTTTGCGTACTTTCTCGGTAACAGGTGTTGTGCCGCCAAAGAGCCAGGTTCGCTTTGTAAGATTACGTTTGTGTACTTCTTTTTTGAGCTTCTGTATCAGCCGATATGCCGCGGTGGGTGTAAGTCGGTAACTTAACCCGATAATTGGAGCATCAGTTTGTTCTATTTCATCGAGAATCGCGGAGATAGAGGTTGCTGGTCCTAGAAACTTCGTTTGGTAGCCTTTGGCTTTGGCCAATTGCAAGAAATTTAATGTCCCGGCAACGTGGACGCAATTCCCTAAACACGCACCCAGAATGAGTTTGTTTGCTTTTGTGGATTTACGCAATTTGGTCATTCGGAATCAACTCCCTCCCATTCTTCTTGGACTACTGACAGTTCCTCGGCAACCTCCAGAGCTACAAGAGATCCGTCCCACACATACATCAGTAATTCAGATGGAGAAAGATCAGCAATTCCAAGGTTCTCAGCATTTCGTCCGTCCTGCCAGAAATCACGACCACATAACTGTGATGCCATCGCAATTGTTGCCCGTATAGCAGGGGTTGGTACTCCCGCTAGTTCACCCAATGCAGCAATGGGCACCAACCCAGTGGGCACATCTTCAAAGAGATATCGATGGTCCAACGAACTCGGGGCTCTCAAACCTTGGTAGCAAGAAGTTGTGTGCAAGCATTCATACAAGGTGGTCCCTTCAGAGTCGTAGACTGTCCGTAACCATTTAGCAGCTGAAAGGATATTTTTTCCAAAGGCATTTCCCACTGCCACTCTTTCGGTGTCGATATATTCGAGGAAACGGGCAACCGAAGGTGAGACACCTTCAAGATAGTGATTATATTGACCATTGGTGGTTTCAGCTCGACCAATATTTAGAATCAAAGGGGCTGGATGAAAAACTGAACCAATATTGGCAAGACCGGTTTCGAGAATGTCTTCGGCAATTCGGACATTTGGGAGAACGGGCGAAATCAGATTGCAGGCCATTTCGGTGTGTTTTGCAGGAAAAGCGGCTACGGGTAATTCTGATTTAATTGCCGAGACGTGGGCTCTTCCTGATGTGATCACGCGACTAACAAGGGGAAATGTTTGTGCTTCTGCAACGATTGGTCGCCAACCCGTGAGTCCTTCCACTATGGTAGAGAACTCTAATGCACCACCCGTTCGTCCTGGAATAAGGACAACCAGTTGTTCGGGTGTCAGATGGGGTGCACATTTTCGAGCTAAATCGCGATGTGCGGATGCAGGAACAACAAGAAAAACAAAATCTACATCGGAAATGGCGTGTTTAATGCTAGAGGTACAACGTGCTAACTGACCGAATCCATTAACTTCTCCTTCAACATGAATTCCATTTTGGTTTTGTATTGGACGCAGTCTGGATTTTGATCGATTGTAAAGATTTACGTCGTGACCGTTGAGGGCAAGATAAGCTGCTAGTCCTTGGCCTCCGTGTCCCGCGCCCAAGATTGCCAGTTTAGCAGACATTGCCTTCGTCTCCTTATTGGGGAATTCAAATATGATTTGGTGAAGCTGTATTTCGTGGTGAGGAAAATTCTAGTCCTACACTCAAACTAGACTCTGTGGTAAACTTGAGAAGATTTGACCGTCAAATTCATGACCGTCAAATTTTTAACCGTCAAAGATTTTACTGTATTAGATATAAGTGTTTTGCAGTCTTTTATAAGTTTTATAAACGCAGAATAAAAATTTGGAAGTGAAGATTCTGGGAGATTCTCCTCGTACACAAACACGGTCTATCAAACAGCCCAAATCAGCATCCATGCTCGTCCGTCCTATTACTGCCAGTATATTACGACACTTAACAGAAGAAGAACGCTCTCTCGGCGAATTAGCAAAGATGTTAGGTCTAAGCAAAAGCCGCATCAGCTATCACTTAAAACGTCTTAAGGAAGAGAACCTGATTATAAAAACTCGAGAAGAATATTACCGAGGTGGAATCCAGAAATTCTATCGCGCTGTGTTTCCGTTACAAGTACCCAAACTTCGATCCCTCTCGCCAGCCGAACAGGAAGCCCAGTTACGCCCCAT
>JABXGS010000261.1 GCA_016550425.1 archaeon | reverse complement strand
CAGATCGAGTTGGGTTAACTGATTCCCACTTAACCGCAAGTTCTTCAAGTTCGGACAGTGTTGAAGTGGTTCAAGATTAATTTTGGTCAATTGGTTTCTTCGCAAATCTAGCTCTTCAATTTCGGTACGCCGGTTAATAGGCGAGAGGTCCAACTCAACAATATCGCGTCCATAGAACGCGATATCAGTTTTATCTGGAGGAATCTGAACCTGTACCTTTTCGTCGTCAGCTGTAGTGTACCTCAGGATAATATCTTCCACGAAATCAAGATCTCCTTATTCGGATTCAGTACTCCATTTCTCCTACTCCTTTTTGTTATTTGGGTTCGAAACAGCATTGTAAAACAGAAAACGAACTCTCTTTTGCGAACAGGTCCACTCTACAATCTATGCGGAAATAGTTGGATTATCACATGAAAAATCCAATGATATCAACCAAGTGAACGACGAGAAACAAATCTATCTTTCATATCGTTGGTTCGAGATAAGGCATTTGTGTATTCGAAAATACTTCAAAGAGCCTATAACACTTGGTAAAGAGGCCTACTCCAAGGAAAATCGGGAATCTATGCTGAAGTGTCTTTCTGAATTTATGTTATCTTGAAATTAATTCATATAGGAAACTAATCGAGAACTTCATGTCGATGGTGTACAAGACGTTCAGCATACGAATACGCTGCAAATCGATCTACATCTTTTTGGCTGACAATACCGACGAGTGTCCCTTTATCATTAATAACGGCTAATCTGCTCACTTTGGATTTCAGAAATTCCTCCTCAGCCTGATTAATTGGTGTATCCATATGAATCGTATGGACCGGGCTTACCATCACGTCCTTCGCAACAAAATCCATTGGATTACGCCCCTTGGCAATCAACCTGAAGATGATACCATCCGTCACGATCCCCACTGGCTTCCCCTCTTCTTCGATTAAAACAGTACTAACCCACGAATCAACCATTTTTTTAGCAACAACAGGAAGGGCATCATTCAAGTGACATGTAATAACTTTCTTTCGAGCCACTTCGAATATACGCTTTGACTTGGTCATCTTTTTCACCATTCAATTCTTTGCGAAGTCGACCATTAAAAAGCGATTGGTCTTCTAAGTCATCCAACAACACGAGCACAAAAAGAACTGCCCTAACTGAACCTACCACTTGTTGAAATAGCTCTGCCCTCTTCGAAACACAACATAATGGCACATAACGTCTAGAAAACAATTTGTAGTAAATGAGGTAGTTATTGAAAGTGAAGAGCTTCAGGTTAGTTTTTCAATGATGGCTACGAATTGTGCGTTGCCTGAATCGATGAATTCTCGAACCTGCCATCCTGTGCCATTCAGAATCTCTTTCATTTCTTTTTTGGAAACCATAAGCCAATCAAACCATTTAGTAACGAATCGCTTAAACCTGACTCTACTTCTTAACTGGCCACTCATTCGATTTTTTTCCTTGTTGAGTTCATAATATTCTAAATAGTCAGGGTTATCTGTTTTGTAAGGGTCACGAGTTTCAGCAATGATCAGAGCGCTTTTTGAGGTTATTCTATGAAGCTGTTTAAGCAGCCTTTGTGCCTTTTTGAAATTGCCAAATAGACTGAAGTTATTCCCCAACAGGAGAATTGTATCAAACGAGCCAGACTCGGAAACCACATCTTCAATTTCCATGACTTTGGTAAGCTTCACTCCTCTTAATTTGCAAACCTTTACTGCTAAAGGCGAGCTGTCAATCCCAAGAACATCAAAGCCTTGTTTCTGTAAGTATAGTGAATGTCTACCGGCTCCACAACCAATATCCAAAACCTTTCCCTTCGCAAACTCCATAGCCTGTTTTTCATGGAACGTCCAATCATCGTATTCTAAGAAATATCTCTTCGGCTCCGTAGAAGACGCAATAATGTAACCGTCATCCCGTTCCCAAATTTCAAGAACCTCGTGCCCCTGATAATACGCCCAGATCTCCTGACCTACAGCATCTTCTTCAGGTTTCATAACTCTTGTTTTTCTCATAAGATATTGTATATCCTAGACGCTATTAAAATTGAGAACGGTAGTCACAAAATATCTATATCAATCGCAGATTTACTCGTCTATAGGGTGAAAAAATCAACTTTCACATTGCTTGAAAGAACTGCAGATCCGTCTTCGAAGCTATTCATTATGACCTATAGCACTTTGGTAAACTGCTTTCTCTATCTTTATGGTATCTTGCTGCTCTTCATTTCAGGGTATTTTTTTTGGTAAATGCAGGGCGAATTCACAAATCTGATCACCTTTAATGAATGATTTGAGCACCTCGACCCTGACTGGTTCGTTTAATACTGCTTCCCAGAAGTTTTTGAAATACCCTGCACTACATCCGCAAAAGACAGGATCAATCGGTTGGTCTTCTTCTAACAATGCGTGTCGAATCCAAGGATTATGACAGTAATAGTATCGTTTCTTTCGAGTATCTGTTTCGTGAATGAACTCTTTTGCTGAATACGGAATTTTGGTAATGAAAACTTGGTCTCCTTGCCGGATTCCTGCCTCGATTGTTTGATCACGTTTAACGTATGAAATAACCTCATCAGTCACCTCTTGGGTAAAGAACAGAGTGTCGTCCTTTCGATGGGTTTTCAGGGTCTTGACCAAGTTTTGATGTTGTGTTTTTAGAAACTTATCAAGATTATTTAATTCTCGGAATAACGCAATGGGTTTCTCATAAGACTGGGGGTATTTATTTCTCAGCCCAACCTCAAAGAACGTTTTACATTTCTCGTAATCAACTCTCGCAAGAAAACGTTCAACCAATTCCTTAGTTATCCCCACCTTTTGTTTGGGTCGTATCCCCAAGGGTGGTACCCCAATTCCTCTAAAAACTTCATTCCGCAATCTTTCACCAAATTCCTCTTGCAACCGGGTTGAAAAATTAGCTATCATTTCGCTCCCATCAAGAATCTCTAAAGCTCCAATCACAACCTCCTTATTCCCTTTGAAATGACCAAACCGTAGGAGGGCCACAAAATTATCAAATGTGTTCTGTCCAGTCTCCATTAAAAAATCTGAAAAGTTGTACAAATCCTCATAGGAGGCATTTTCAACCGATTTCTTCTGCCCTCTAAGAAAATTATCAAACTTCCCAACAATCTTTATCGCTGCTTCAAGTTTCTCCTCTTCAAACTTTCGTTCTTTCAAAAACACCCTAAAGCCTTCTAATTCCATTCAACCACCACATTTCTTCTACCCCTGAACTTAATATGCCATTTGTAATCGGTAAAAATCATTGTAAGAAAAGCTTCGACTATGATATTTGGTGTTTGGATCTAATGCCGTGAACAAATCATCTTTCACATCGCTTGAAAGAACTGCAGATATGTCTTCGAAGGTCAATGGAAAAACAAATAACAACAGAGAAAATGGCTTGCTTGAGACTTAAAAAGCAACAATGTCCACTAGACTAATAGTTCAATAAGCAATAACAGTGTGATTGAGGGAATAATTTCATGACTTCCCCCGTAATTCTCCAGATTCTTGATGCCCCTGTCCCTGGAGTTCTAGCTGTATCTGAAGCGCAATCAGGACCCGGCCTCTTGCTTTTGCATGCATGGTGGGGCCTAAATGAATTCTTTAAAGACCTCACGAAACGATTAGCTGGAGAAGGATTTGTCACCTTAACTCCAGACCTTTATCACGGACAGATTGCTAAGACAATAGAAACAGCCGAAGTGCTGAGTGAAACCCTGGATCAAAGGAATACAGAGAGACTGCTCCAAGGGGCTGTTGAGTTTTTGCAATCTCATCCTGCTACCAGTGGAGACAAAATCGGTCTCATCGGTTTCTCAATGGGTGCCTACTTTGCGATGAATCTTGCCCGAACTCATCCAAGCGATATCGGTGCCGTTGTTGTGTACTATGATGTCGCAGGCGGATTATTCCGAGACTTTGCGATTCCTGTTCAAGGGCATTTCGCAGAGAACGATGTATATGGTGCAGGACCCGATGAAGTACAGGACCTCAAGACTCGATTAGCTGCAGGACAAGGGATAATCGACTTTCATGAATATCCTGAAACTTCCCATTGGTTCTTCGAAGAAGATGTAAAGGACGCTTACAATGCAGATGCCGCTTCACTCGCTTACAAACGGATGCTTGTCTTTTTACGAGAATGGCTGAAAAAAACATGACGTGAAACAAATCATCTTTCACATCGTTGATAAGAAACAGCATATACATCTTCGTTATCCTGTTTACAGGAAGATAAGCCATCTGAAATTGGGTTTCTGCAATATCCGTTGCTCATTTCGATTTATTTAAAGTGAGGTGGATAGGAGATGGCGCGGAAGAATACTGATGAAAAAGCGATCTTTGTTTTCGATTATTGTTTTCATTATCTGTGCTCAATTGGTATTTTCCTCATTCTTTAGCACAGGGTCACAGGATTATCTAAGTGGTCAATCGTCAAACACGGTTCAACAAACGCCCACTACTCCCTTTGATAACATCATCATAATGATTGGTGACGGTATGTCCTGGGGGCAAATTAACGCTACTAAGAAGTGGCTAGGGACTACAGAGACGCTTACCATGGAAGAACTCACTTACTTGGGTGTTATTGAGACTTATTCCTTGAATTCGCCTGTAACCGATTCTTCTGCAGCGGCAACGGCTCTTGCCACGGGATATCGGACCGACAACGGGATGGTGGGAATGTTGCCGAATGGTGACCTACTCCCAACAATTCTTGAGGTAGCGGAGCGGTTAGGAAAAGCAACCGGTTTGGTCACAACTTCTCCCATTACTCATGGGACACCGGCTGCGTTCACGGCTCATGTTCCCGATCGAGATAATCAAGATGAAATCGCCCAGCAACAGCTTGTTCAAGGCATTGAGGTGTTGCTAGGTGGTGGAATACGCTACTATTCACCTCTTTTAGATACTGCAGAAAGTTTGGGTTACCAGATCGTTCATAATCGAACAGATATGATCGCAGGAGCAACTGAGGACTATTTGCTAGGTCTTTTTGCAAATGAGCAGATGAGTTATGAATATGACCGCAATCCGTTGATTGAACCCCATATTTCTGAAATGACCAACATTGCGCTCCAGATTCTTAATCAAGATGCAAATGGCTTTTTCCTGATGATTGAAGGGGCTCTCATCGACTATGCGGCCCACAGTATGAACATCAATCGGACCATCGGAGAAACTATTGCGTTCGATGAAGCTGTTCAAGTAGCCTATGAATACGCCCAACAAACTGAACGCACGCTTCTCATTGTCACAGGTGACCACGAAACCGGTGGCCTTTGGGTGAATATGTCCAACCCCACTTTAGAATACCACTTTTCAACTACCATTCATACAGCTGCCCCAGTCCCTGTCTTTGCCTACCACAACACCGCGGCGACGCTGCCAACATTTATGCACCACATTGATATTGGTCAATACTTGCTTAGCAGTATAGGTCATGTAACTCCACCCCCCATTAATCCTGTAGTACTAGGAATAGCCATTACACTAATTGTTGTCATTATCATTCTAGCTGCTGTTCTGGGAGTACATATCCGACGAAGAACCACTAAACTCTGAGAAAAAACAATGATATGAAACAAATCATCTTTCACATCATTGTTAAGAAATCGCATGTATGTCATCGAAATCAATAAGATTCGCACATAACAGCCTGAAAAATTACCTGCTCATTGTACACAAAAAACTGAATCTACCTGAACATGCAAGATAGACAAGATTTTAGCCAATTAGTAAATACATCCAAGTCTAGGAGGTAGAATAATGGCTGTTCAAAAACTCAGAGAAGACCTCTACTGTGTTGGTGCCATTGATTGGGATCGCCGGCTCTTCGACGAGCTCATCCCCTTACCCGATGGCACAAGCTATAACGCGTATCTGATAATAGGTTCAAAGAAAACTGCACTTATTGACACCGTTGATCCCCGAAAAAAACATGAATTATTGAACAATCTCAAAGAAGTCAAAGTCAAGACCATTGACTATGTTGTCGCGAACCATGCTGAACAAGATCACTCGGGCACCCTCCCTCAAGTCCTCAAACAGTTCCCTGAAGCCAAGCTTGTCACCAACACCAAATGCAAAACCATGCTCATGGACTCAATGCTTCTTCCCGAATCACGCTTTAAGACGATTGAAGATAGAGAAAAATTATCACTGGGTAATCGAACCCTTGAATTCATCTTCACTCCCTGGGTTCATTGGCCTGAAACCATGCTCACCTACTTACCAGAAGAACGCATACTTTTCCCCTGCGACTTTCTCGGCTCCCATATTGCGACCAGCGATTTATATGCTGTCGATGAACCTGTCGTCTACCGTGCTGCGAAGCGATATTATGCCGAAATCATGATGCCCTTCCGTACACAAATCAAAAAACACCTAGAAAAACTTGCTTCACTCAAAATTGATCTCATCGCCCCAAGTCATGGTCCCCTTTTTAATCGACCCGACTTCATCATCAATGCCTACAAAGACTGGACATCTGATGCAGTGAAAAATGAAGTTGTTGTACCCTATGTCTCCATGTGGGGGAGCACCCAAAAAATGGTCGACTACTTCATCGATGCCCTGATTACTCGGGGGATTACGGTGAAACCATTTCATCTAACAGCTACCGATATTGGAGAACTCGCCATGGCACTTGTGGACGCCGCCACGATTGTTTTAGGCTCACCAACTGTTCTCACGGGTCCGCATCCCCTCGTGGCGTATGCAACACTCCTCGCCAATGCGCTACGTCCCAAAACACGATACGCTTCCATTATTGGTTCTTATGCCTGGGGTGGAAAAATGGTAGAACAACTCGCTGGAATGATCCCCAATCTAAAGGTTGAAATCCTTGAGCCCGTAATCGCAAAGGGCTATCCCAAGAAATCTGACCTCAAAGCTCTCGACAAACTCGCCGATGAAATTCTAGCTAAACACAAGGCAATCGGTATTTACTCCAAATAATGCCGCTGCTTATTCACCTTGAACTCAATGTTATAAACTCATCAAGTTCTAATTCTACAATGGGAAACAAATCATCTTTCACGTCATCGACAAGAAACAGTAATTAAATCTTTGAAAAGAGTCAAGCAAAAATATATGAAATATTTTGGTTTGTCACCAAAAGTTAGTAAGGACATTTGGAAGGTGATCGTAGAAGGAACCAACAAAGTTTATAATTAGTTCGTACTAAGGATACCGCGGAAAGGTGAATGGCTTATGCCAAGATATTGCATGCTTTGCGAACGATATGTTGAACCCACTAAAAAATTCAACTGGGCAGTATTTCTGCTTCTACTATTCCTAACTCTAGGATTTGGAGCACTAATCTATTTGTTGTATTACATCTGTAAAACCTCAAGCAATTGCCCAATCTGTGGAAGTTATCTAAGGAAAGGAGTTACTCCGCCACAAAGCACTTCCACAGCCCAACCAGCGAGAAATGTATCACAACCACAGCACCATGCAAAGAATTATTGCCCTAGTTGTGGAAGTTCTATTACCCCGGAAGCCCAGTTCTGCAAGAACTGTGGCGCTTCAATAGACTAGCAAATTTCGCCCCCTCATATTTATTATTCAGGTTTTTTTTGAGGGTTATGAAAAAATAATTAACACTATCTCATATGAAAACCAAGATGTGAAACAAACGCTTTCATGTCATTTGCTAGAAATTGGACCTCATGGATATTCAAATGGTGTCTTTGGGGGAGGAGGCTTGACAATGTCGTTATATTTAAATTGAAGTATTAAAAACATGTAAAAAAGTATTACTTTAGATGTGGGTGATCATGCATATCCCGGACGGTTTCCTCACCCTCCTCATCTGCGCGATTATGTGGGCAATTGCGATTATCCTACTAGTGTTCGCTTTCAGGCGCCTTGGACAGAGCTTCAACGAGAAACAGATCCCGCTGATGGCAACTTTAACGGCTATGTTTTTTGCCGCTCAGATGATGAACTACCCCATAATTGGTGGAACGACCGCCCACCTCTTAGGAGGACCGATTCTCGCCATCACTCTCGGACCCTACGCTGCCCTTGTTTCCATCACGGTTATTCTGGTGATTCAAGCCTTGTTCTTTGGGGATGGCGGCATCCTTACCCTCGGAGCCAATATCGTCAACATGGGAATTGTCGGAGTCTTCATCCCCTGGATCATCTTCATTCTGATTTATCGAGTATCACCCAACCGCACAGGCATGATTGTCGGAGGGTTTGCCGCCGCATTTCTTGGTGATTTTCTTGCAGCAATTTCTGCCGCGATTATGCTCGGCCTCTCATATCCCCTCTTCCCCTATTCAACCTTCATCGCGTTAATTGCGATGGGCATACATCATTCTATTATTGGCGTCATTGAAGGGATTGCCACCATAGTGATTCTGTTAGTCATTAATGGTGTGCGTCCTGACCTTCTGGCCATTGATCGTGTGGTTCCATCCATCACGGGAGATTGGAGCCCCAAGCTGGCGGAGGT
>JABXGS010000260.1 GCA_016550425.1 archaeon | reverse complement strand
CGATCTCGCTGCTCATCGCGAAAAGTCATAGGAAGCTGACTTAATATTTCGTCAGTAAATCCCGTTCCAAGTTTACAGACAGTACTAAATACATCTCGCTCATCATCATAAGCTGCCATCAATAACGCCCCAAAGGTTCCGGTTCGTCGACCACGTCCCGCAAACGCTCCAACAACAACCAGATCTAAGGTATCACTTAACTCGCTTCTATAATCGCGCTTATATTTAATCCATAAAAACCCTCTGGCTCCAGCCTGATACGTTGCGTTCTCCATAACAGACTTAATAACCAGCCCCTCACAGCCATTTTCAACTGCCTCCATCATATATTTATCTAGTTGTAAAGGCTGTGTCACAAGATGTGATTGTGTGATCCTCACTCGTGCAGTTTCTGTGATGGCTTTCTCTAAACATGCTCGTCTATCCAGATAGGATTTGTCAAGCAGACTCTGCTCTTCCATGTAAAGGATATCGAATAAAATCAGCGAGATAGGGATCTCATCAATCATCTCTTTAATCTCATGCTTTCGCCCTCTCCGTCGTGTTATGACTTGAAATGGTTGAATTTCACTGGTGTTGGGATCGACTGCAACCGCTTCCCCTTCAACGATCGCCTCCTTCACCTGAACGCTTTTACGTAGCGCATGTATGACGTCTGGAAATTGGCTGGTGATATTCTCGAGGCGTCGCGAAAATATCGTGATATTATCATCAAAAATATGTGCTTGCATTCGAAGCCCATCGTATTTATATTCAGCCGAGCCTTGTCCTCCCAATTTATCTATGATGTCTCTTGCTGAAGTTAACCGCTCAGCCAACATGGGTCGAATTGGGCGACCAAGCCGAACTCGAAACTTCAATACCCCTTCTAATCCCTTTTCTGCAATAGTTTCGGCGACCAAGCCGAGGTCAGATGACATGTTATAAGCCTTTTCAACATCTTGTCGTGTCTCTTTTCCTCCCCCAAAGGCAATAGCCAATGCATCTAAAAACGTCATATCGCCAATGCCCAAGCGTAATCGACCTGTAATCGTACGAATAAGATATTTTGCTTCTTCCGGTGTTGAATCGGTAATCAGCCTTGTTAACAGATTGATTTTAGCTTCGACCGACCCTTTTCCAGTTGTATGGGCTATTCGATCTAATACTTCATAGACTTTCGTGACAGAAAGCTTAGCACTACTCGTCAACCGTACAGTAGTCATAGTGGACTTTAAGACTTCGATAGTAGAGCCCAGATCGCCCACAGTATTGTATGTCTGGACAACCTTTTGTTTTGGCACTCCGATGGTTCTCGCAATGGCTGAAATCACCATTTTTTCCGCCATTCCTAATTCGATTCCTACGAAATCAGGATATAATTTTCCCTGCGTCAAATATGCCACTTTCCCAACGAGGTTCGTGGGAGTTCTCTTTAATAACTGGACAAGATACTCTGTCATTTCCAATCGCTTTGACGTTGCCTCAATCTTTGTATACGTATCAGTGATGATTGAATATTCCATCGTATATCCTTTCAACTTATACTATTAACCTGCGTGAACAGCTATAACCTTCTTCCATCCGATAAAGATCCTTTACCCAGTTCAACGCCGAGTTCTTCCATATTTCTCGATAGCTCTTCCCACGGCATTCATGTTCTCTAAAGGAGTGTCTTGATACAACGTACAGCCTGGTCCAAGAATAAAACCACCACCTGAACTAGCAGTATCGAGCACTGCTTTCACCTGTTCCTCAACCTGTTGAGGTGATCCCTGACGCATCAAATATCGATGGTCAACCCCAGCAAGAACGCAAAAATGATCCCTATAAATTTGTTTCGCTGTTTCACAGGAAGTGAAGTTTGAATCCCACCAATTAATGATGTCCACAGAATACTGTTTAAACCAGCCTTCTTCCATAAGTCCACCATTTAGCTGCGGATTCTCTGTTTCGTTACTACAGATGTGAAGCAGCTTGATAGCAGCATGCTTGACTGAATTGAGTACTTTCTGATCATAGGGAAGCGCATATTTCTCAAGTTGGTCTCGTGTCATACGTGACCAAAGCTCTCCTCCTCCTCCAATTCCCAAAAAGATACCCGCTGCCCCCTCATCAATACACGCACGCGCAAAATCTATACACGTTTGAGTTATTGTCTCCAAGCCTTCGACTAGAAGATCAGGATGTGACTGCATATCCGTATAGACGCGATTGGGGGATCCAATTCCATGAATAGCCTGAACGAGGGGGCTGGGAACAGTATAGATGAATGGCATTCCTCGTCCTATTTCGCGTGAAAGAATCGTGACTGATCGAATGTGCTCACGTAACTCTTTTTTAGGATCAAGAACCCAGAGCTTCTGCCAATCCTTTGCCTCCTTTACCAGCACATCCACGGTTTCAACAACTTCATTATTATTTGTAAAACGAAATTTTGAACCCCATTGATACGCCATAAAACGGTAAAATGGGGTTACCTTCAGGAGATCCATTTTATAGTCCAGCACATTTAATAAAGCAATATGAGCTTTTGCCAACTCTTCTCCATCTCTATTCGCCTTTTCCCAACTATAATACTGCAAGAAGGGAACCGCTGGAAAGTGTCCCCACAAGGCCCATGGAACTCGGTCCGGTTGTTTACGACGACTTGCTGTTAACACTCTGTCGTATCTATCTGACGTCATAACCAATCTCCATTTACCACAATCCCGTCTCCTATTTTAGAATCTTTCGGCAGCACAGTAATCGAAGTTAGCTAAATATGAGCAATGAAAGGATAAAAAGAAATATTCAACGATGTCAATATACTGGAACATCACTGCGCATCAATTGGGTATTCAATCGGTAGACTGGACGCTAATGATGAGAATTGTTATTATCGGATATGGGACCGTCGGAAGAACTTTTAGCCAAATTCTTCATCACCAACGTTCTCTTCTGCTACAACGCTATGGTCTTCGACCCCGGATCGTGGGTATTGTTGATCGTGGTGGAGCAGTGCTGAATTCTCAAGGACTTGATATTCATCGAACCTCAACAATAAAAGACCAATTTGGCTCTGTATCCTGCGATAAACATTTTGGTCATCCTCAATTATCAGCTCTCGATGTAATTGAGCGTCTTGATGCTGATGTCCTTATTGAAGTGTCCCCTACTAACCTCAAAAATGGAGAACCTGCGTTATCACATATTCGCGAAGCTCTAAAGCACCAACTCCATGTGATCACGGCAAATAAGGGACCGCTAGCTCTCGCTTTCTCTGCTTTAATGGAGCTATCTGTGTACAATAATGTTTCCTTACGGTTCAGTGGAACAGTTGGAGCAGGAACACCTCTCTTAGCGTTGGGGAAGACTGGTTTACATGGTGACTCGATCTTCTCTATTAAGGGAATATTAAATGGAACCACAAATTACATTCTCACTCAGATGACCGAGTCTGCAACATCGTTTACAGATGGATTACGGGACGCCCAGAGACTGGGGTATGCTGAATACGATCCCTCGAACGATGTTGACGGGTTTGATACAGCAGCTAAACTCGTCATTTTAGCGAATTGGGTCATGAATCGCAGTATCGCGCTTTCCGATGTACACATCGAAGGCATCCGTCAAGTAACGCCCATTGAGATTGCAGAAGCAAAAAGTCAGCGACAGGTCATTAAGCTATTAGCCTCTATCACCGAAAACGAGGCTATTGTCAAACCCCAACGGTTACAGCAGACACATCCATTAAACGTATCAGGAACCCTTAACGCAGTTACTTATACCACTGAATTCGCGGGCGAAATCACGCTCGTCGGGCATGGAGCTGGTGGACGCGAAACCGCGAGCGCAATTTTACGAGATCTCATAGATATTCGTCAGAATGTCCCTCAACAACACAATATTTCCCAGACTATGTTTTAGAAATAACTTATTCGCCACGTATGTAGCTCAACCGAATGTCACCCAGGATATTAAGGCTCTGTTTTCAGCCCAACACCTTGGACGATTGGGGATGGCAAGCTGAATCAGTCGACCGAAGTCTTCTGACGTACACCTCCATTCCATCAACGGGATCTTCTTTCCCAGTCCTTGTCTACGACGAGCGACTTGTTACCAAGCCTCCGTGTCGGAGAACGGCCGCTTATTTTTAGGTGTGGCTTCGAGCTTAGATGCATTCAGCTCTTATCCAGAATAGCGCAGCTGCCCGGCGGTGCCTTGTCAGACAACCGGTACACCGTAGGCTACGGCACCCCGTTCCTCTCGTACTGGGGACACCTTCCCCTCAAGCGACCAACATTCCCAGCAGATAAAATCCGACCTGTCTCACGACGGTCTAAACCCAGCTCACGTTCCCCTTTAATGGCCGAACAGGCCTACCCTTGGCGGCTGCTGCACCACCAGGATGGGAAGAGCCGACAGCGAGGTACCAAACCGCGGGGTCGATGGGAGCTCTCGCCCGCGACGAGCCTGTTATCCCCGGGGTAATTTTTCTGTCACCTCCGACCCCCACCAATGGGGATTCGAAGGATCGCTAAGCCCAGCTTTCGCTTCTGGATTCCTTGCTGTGGAGAATCCAGTCAGGCCGGCTTTTGGCTTTGCCCTCTACGATGGGTTTCTGTCCCATCTGAGCCGACCTTAGGGCCCCCTCGATTCCTTTTCAAGGGGGTGCCGCCCCAGCCAAACTGCCCACCTGCCGGTGTCCCGAAGCCTTTGCTCCGGTAAGAAACATAATCTTCGAAGAGCGGTGTTCCATTGGCGTCTCCTTTAACTCCCGTAGAAGCTAATCTCAACAACTCCCGCTTACTCTCTACAACGAAGACCACGTTCCAGCAACAAGCTGCAGTAAAACTCCACGGGGTCTTCTTTTCCCGCTGGGAATTCCCAGACTGTTCGTCTGAGTTACGTAGGTTCACCGGGCTCCGGGAGGGGACAGCAGGGGCCTCGTTGGTCCATTCATGCACGTCGGAACTTACCCGACAAGGCATTTGGCTACCTTAAGAGAGTCAGAGTTACTCCCGGCGTTTAGCGGTCCTTAGTCCGGTTGAACCCAGGTTTTAGATACCGCCACTGGCCAGGATTCAATGGCTGTACAAGCCCTTTCGG
>JABXGS010000052.1 GCA_016550425.1 archaeon | reverse complement strand
TGCTGTCAAACCAAGCCTAAACCAACGCCCTGTGGCTCCAGGCGATATCATCAGCACAGCAGGATCCGGAGCATATCAAAGTGGAGACTACTCAATCTTCGAAGCCATGATGCGCGGAACCGGTGCTCCCTTCGCCCTTGGCGAAATCAAGTTCGTCGTAACTAATACCACTCCGAAAGGAGTTGTGAAAATTACCGAGGACACAATTATTCAAATCCAACCTGAAGCCGTAGAAGTCACTGCAAAAACCCCAATCGTGACATACGAAGATATTGGAGGTCTCGATGAAGCAATCGACCGTGTGCGAGAAATGATTGAACTCCCCCTCAAACATCCTGTCCTCTTTGACCGTTTAGGTATTGATCCACCAAAGGGCGTTTTACTCTTTGGCCCGCCAGGCACCGGAAAGACTCTACTCGCACGGGCAGTAGCTAGTGAATCTGATGCCACCTTCATTTCCATCAATGGACCCGAAATAATGAGTAAGTTCTATGGAGAATCCGAAAAACGTCTTCGTGAACTCTTCGAGAAAGCCTCCGAACGGGCTCCTAGCATTATCTTTATCGACGAAATCGACAGTATCGCTCCTAAACGTGAAGAGGTTCAGGGAGAAGTTGAACGACGTGTCGTCGCACAACTCCTTGCCCTCATGGATGGGCTCCAAGGACGTGGACGTGTTATTGTCATCGCGGCTACCAACCGTCAAGATGCCCTCGATCCCGCCCTTCGTCGACCAGGACGATTTGACCGAGAAATTGAAATTCCTGTCCCCACACGCAACGGACGAAAAGAGGTCCTTCTCATCCATACACGAGGAATGCCTCTCGCCAAGAATGTCGATCTCGACGCTCTTGCAGATTCTACTCATGGAATGGTCGGAGCAGATCTTGCCGCAATTGCCCGTGAAGCTGCGATGAATACGCTTCGCCGTCTCCTTCCGCAAATAAATCTGGAAGAAGATCAACCTCTTCCCCCAGAAGTGATTGAGAATTTAGAAGTAACCGCTGAGGATTTTAAAGAATCTCTTAGACGTGCAGAACCATCTGCTATACGCGAAGTCTATCTTGAAATTCCTAAAGTATCATGGGACGATGTAGGAGGATTAAAGGAAGTTGAGGCCGAACTGCGGGAAGCCGTTGAATGGCCCTTAAAGTATCCGACGAAATTCGAAAAAGTCGGTGTGCAACCACCCAAAGGCATTCTCCTCGTTGGACCACCTGGCGGTGGAAAAACGTTACTCGCTAAGGCTGTTGCCACTGAAAGTGAAGCCAACTTCATTGCAATCCGTGGACCAGAGATTTTTAGCAAGTGGGTTGGTGAATCTGAGAAAGGAATTCGAAAAATCTTCCGCAAAGCCCGACAGGTTGCTCCCAGTATTATTTTCTTCGATGAACTTGACAGCCTTGCTCCTGCACGAGGACAATGGCAAGGCAGCCATGTCTACGAATCGGTCTTAAACCAACTCCTTGCCGAAATGGACGGAATGGAAGAACTGAAAAGTGTCGTAGTCATCGCAGCGACTAATCGTCCTGAAATCATTGATAAAGCCCTCCTTCGACCAGGACGTTTTGACCGAATTATCTTGGTTCCACCACCCGATGCTGAGGCACGCGTAGAAATTCTAAAGGTTCACACCCGTAACATGCCCCTTGCAGATGATGTAAACCTGGAAAAGATAGCCAAGGCTACCGAAGGTTTTTCTGGCGCTGATATTGCGAATCTCGTTCGCGAAGCTGGAATGAATGCCATCCGCCACGAAGAAAAACTCACAACGGTCAACAGCAAACACTTTGACGCTGCATTGGATAAAATCAAGCCCAGCATCACCCCAGAGATGCTCACAGCTTATAAAGAATATATCGATGCCATGTCAACTAAACGCGACGCCATTGACACCACACCGGGTCCATACACATAGAAAGCCAACCAATCCGGCTCCATGCGAGCCGGAACCTTCTTCTTTATCCTCTCTAAAGGACTTTCGGAAACCTATAAAAAGTTTATAAGGGCATCAACCACTCTATAACCGTCCTTAAAAAGGTTATAAAGCACACTCCAACGGACTGGGAGGTCCCTCTTTTGCCAAAGAGACCAAAATATAAAATTGAAAATGTCGTTGCCAGCGTCGAAGTCGACGCCAAAATTGATCTCAATCTTCTTGCCCGCAAACAACGGGATGCCGAATATAATCCTGAACAATTCCCAGGATTAATGCTCCGCGTGAAAAACCCCAAAGCCACCATCCTCGTCTTCAACAGTGGACGAATGGTCATCACCGGGTTACGCCGCGAAAGTGAAGCAGAGAAGGCCGTCGAAAACGTAATCGCCAAAATCCGGAAAGCCGGCATCACTGTTTCTGGCGTTCCCAAAATCACCATCCAAAACATCGTCGCCTCGGGCGATCTCCATAGTCGTGTAGACCTCGATATGGCTCAGATGGCCTTAGAACGCTGTTTGTACGAACCCGAAGTCTTCCCTGGCCTCATTTACCGGATGAAAACGCCAAAAGCCGTTTTCCTTATCTTCAGCAGTGGACGTATTGTTTGCGCTGGTACAAACAAAGAAACCATCACCCGAAAAGCCATCTATCTCCTCGCCGACCATATGCGCGACCTCGGTCTCATTGAGTAGAACAATATGCCGTCTCGCGGATTTCACATAAATTAACAACTCCCCAGTTGATTAAGAGACTTGATTAATTCCATCAATAAGTGAACCGTGTATTCGACATCTGAAAACTGAATTACCCCATTTGCAGTATGGAAGTAGCGAGCCGGAACAAGCAACGATGTTGCCCTGCTTCCTGATTTTGTAATTTCAACGGCGGCCGCATCGGTTCCAAAGTGAATTGGAGCACGCAATGCGGCTTCCTGTAATGGTATTTGCTTTTTCTCAGCGATTTTAACAATCCAGTTGTTCATTAAATCTGACGTGACATGAAACTGATCGGCTTTTAACAACACAGGTCCATGTCCAAGTTTAACTGGTA
>JABXGS010000259.1 GCA_016550425.1 archaeon | reverse complement strand
TTCCCAAAACCTTTTTTCCTATATTAGAGAGCTAGAATATGAACTCGGCTACATACAACGGATCAAACAGTTGTTTGTGAAATACCGAGGGGGCTATCGTGATTCTTGATCCAATCTTGCAGAGGGGACTCCCACATGGAACCAGTATTGCATTGGTGGGGCCCCCTGGATCCGGAAAAACCTGTTTTAGCCTCCAAGTGTCACTTGATGCAATCAATCAGGGTCTTGATGCCCTATATCTGTCAACGGAAAACACCCCCTCCACTCTCATAAAACAAGCCCACGGATTCGGCATTCCACTCCCCAATGACCCAGCTAAAAACCCAATCCAATATATCGACGCTTATAGCTGGCGAATTGGTATGCAAAAAGATCCGTTTGCCATCAATCGAATAAGTAATCCTGGAAACCTAAATGAAGTTAACTTGATTATCACAGATCATGCTAAGCTCTTGAAACCAGGGTCAATCATTGTAATTGATTCAGTTTCCGGGTTAAGCCTATCCGCTCCGGATGAGCAACGAATCCGCACCTTTATTCACAGCCTTGCCCAACGTATCATCAATCTTGAAAAAGTGCTCATTCTAATCCTTGAAGATCAAGCGCATGATGTAACACTAATAACCAATCTTCGATCTCTCGTCCAAGGATCAATCCACACAAAAGTTATTGATGGTCCAAACGGCTCCCTTCAATGGTTTCTTCGATTATACAGTCTCATCGGCATCACTCACGATACTAGATGGTATCAAATGAAGACCGGAAAACAGGGTCTCTTCTTGCAAGGAGGTGCAAGCGGTGACTGATATAATTGAACCAGCGTTCATACCAAAAGGGGCTGTGCAAATTCCGCGAGGTTCACAGCTTCTTCTCATTGGTCCTCCAAGTGTGGTAAAGACAACGTTTGCACTACGGTATCTTATAGATCGTTTCCAATCAGATGAAGCTGCTGTGTTTGCTACAACCCTTTGGGCACCCCAACAAATCCGTGAGACTTTAAAACGAATTAGCGGCAACCAATTCGACTCTCAACTAAGAATAGCGGATGGCGTGTCTTGTGTCACAGCCCGACCTTCCACTGAAACCTATTCCTTCCAGAACCTTTACGATCTTAATACCATTAATCTGGTTCTTCTACAAGCTATTGCCGATTTGGAAAAAGGTCATCTTTGTCTAGATAATCTGACAACCTTGATGACATATTCAGCACCCCTTTCTGTAGTAAAATTCATTCAGGTTCTTTGTGCTCGAGTTAAACACAGCGGAGTCACTGGAATCTACTTGCTTGAAGCCGGTGTCCATTCCAAGGCTATTGTAGCAACTTTATGCTTTACCGTCGATGGCGTAATCGAAGTTCAAGATGAAGAAATAGAAGACCGGTTAATTAACAAAGTCCGTTTAACTCATCTTAGGGGAACACAAGTGGATTCCCGCTGGCTCTCTTTCAATGAAACAGAGCCATTCACGTGGGTAAATAGGTGAGTGGGTTTTTTGATTGCGATTTCCAATCTAACTTTTTGATAAGCATCCAAGCCTTACATGATTAACGAGTCTTTTCACTTTTGGGTGGAAAAAGGTAGTAGATGATATCTTCAAAGGTTTCTATGAACCCTGGTACAAGCACAATAGCTACGATGCATAAAACAAAAACACCAACAACCCCCAAAATAAAACTCATCGGGTAGTGGGCAATTTCCCAAGGAAGAATGCCCATATACACAAGCCAAATTTCAAAGACAACTCGTAGCACATTAGCAACAAAGAGAGTCACTGTTACGACAATTATAGCTAGAATTTTCCGGCTCCACCTTCCGCGGGGTAAAGGAAGAATAAGCCCCATGAACACAGCAATAACTTGGATCCCGGTACATTCACGCACTATTTGGTATTGCTGAAATCCAAACACAGAAACATAGACGAGACCATTTACCCAATCCACAATAGCGAAAGATGGTATGCCAATCCACGATAGGAAGACAGCTGATACAACTGCTGTTGGGATTGCGAGGATGAAGGGTTGTGGGAGAAAGTATACTAAAAGCGTTATAGTAATAGCCGTAATCAAATACAACACAAGGGCACGTGGGGTAGGTCTTTCCATGTCTTCTGATGATTCCTCAGCAACTCTCTCTGACGCATCCTCGTGGATAATCCGAGTATCTGTTGTTATTGGGTTCACCGTCCTTGTGGTAGGTGGTGCTGCTTTTCTACTGAATCAACAATTACTAGGGGAGACCTTAGTATTAGCTGGAGTTTTTTTGTTTGCCTTTACGCTCATTTGTTGGTTAGCTGCACGTCGGCGTACGAATCAGTAGCCATGCAATCATTTCAACGCTTATTATATTTCTCCCTGAACTATCAATTCTGATAAACCAAAGAAAGGACGACAGAATTTTAAATCCACATAGGCAAAAGAAAAACGAATTTCGCACCCTTCGTATGATTTCCTTCTACTCGGTCTTCAACCCAAATACGACCCCCATATCGGTCAACTATTCGTTGTACTAACGTAAGACCAATCCCAGAACCTTGTGCCTTTTCAAAAACTCGTTGTGTGTATCGTGCAAAAATTCTCTCTTTCAGATCATCTGGAATGCCAGGACCATGGTCACTTATTTCTATTCGTAGAAACCGCTTATTCGCATCAGGGCTGACCTGAACTTCAATCTCCACTCTTTCATTTTGATCGAACTTTACTGCATTATGTAACACATTGAAAAATAAATCAAACAATAACTCATCAGCCAGAATCTTGTATTCCTCTGGGTGAATATTGGTATCGAGAAAAATCGATTTTGAGGAGAACGCTTGTTTTACAGCATGAAGTGCTTCATGAAAGTCTGGCTCGATATCTCGAACCTCCATTAGCTTGTCAATTTCATCCAAACCCGAAAACTTCTTTACTCGACCAATTAGAGCCGCGCTTCGCTCAACCTGTTCTAATGATAATTGTAGCTGAGTTCGCAATTCTTCTGGTAGATCTGGATTCATTAATTGCAATTCCAAAGCTGAAAGAATGGCTTGATTGATATTGTTAAGATCATGGGCCATTAAATCAGTGAAAAATTCTGCACGAGCTTTCGCTTCTTCCAGTGCACGTTCAGCAGCTTTTCGATCGGTGATGTTCCGAGTTACAATGATATACCCGGTTGGATTGCCATCTGCTCCAATTAACATGGAGGCACTAATTTCTGCAGGGAATACGGTTCCATCACTATGAATCACTGAAAATGGCGAAGGCACAGAAGATCCATGTTCTTTTGTGTTTTTGAGTGTTTCAATGGCTTTGGTTCGTTCTTCAGGAATTATAAAATCAAAACAATTCTTACCATGCAGTTCCTCAGGGGTCTTGAAGCCTAATAATTGAGCAGTGCGTTCATTGACTAGAAGGATAGTTCCATTAAGATCCGTTAGAGTTATTGAGTCAGGGGATGTCTCAACCAAGGAACGGTACCGTGCTTCTGATTCCCGTAAAATTTCATCTGCACGCATGCGTTGGGTGATATCTCGGCAAACTCCTCTAAAACCTTGAAGTTCCCCATTCTCCTCATATATGGGTCGCCCTGTAGCTTCAAGAAAAATGACATTTCCGTCTCGATGGATAAAACGATCCACAATATTTCTGAAAGGTTTCTGTTTGCTAAAGGACTCAACGAGGATTGGTTCTTCATTTTCTGTACTATCAGAATCTATGTATTCAAAAAATAGTCTCCCGATAATTTGACCCGCGGTGTACCCGAGAATATCCTCAACGGAACTATTCGAATAAGTAAATTTACCTTCAGGATCCACTTCCCAAACCCAACCAGCGGTATCTTCGACAAGGGAACGAAATCTCTCTTCCGATGTTTTGAGTGCGATTTCCGCTAGCTTTCGTTCGGTGATATCCTCTCCAGAACTAATGATTCCAGTGCGATTTCCTTTCTCATCTTTCAATACTACAGTGTGCCACAGGATAATTCGCTCTTCGCCATTCTTTCTGGTGATAGGGTTTTCCACGAATTCACTCAATTGGTGTGTGCCTGCCATTCCTTGATCAAAGAGCCTTTTCATATCATCTTGGTAAGATTTAGGGATACACAAATCAAAATAGTTCTGACCAATTAGCTCTTCTTCAGTATATCCGAAGATTTCACATCCTTTCCGATTAACAAGGAAAATTTTTTGGTCACGATTAATACCAATGAATGCAGCGCCTGCAACATCCAGATATTGTTGGGCGCGGTCTCGTTCCATTCTTAGTAAATCTTCTGCAACTTTTCGTTCAGTGATATCCTCACCAGCGGTTAAAGCACCGGTTGGATTCCCTGCTTCATCGAAAAACATGGTGGTATGCCATGAAACAAGTCTTTCAGCTCCTTCTTTGGTGATAATTGGGTTCTCGACAAAGGTACGCGGTTCAACCTCACCTGCCATATTTGCACTGAATATCTTTTTCATTTCTGTCTGGAGCCTTTCGGGAAGACACAGGTCAAAATAGTTCTGCCCAAGCATTTCATCGTCGGTGTAACCGAAAATATCCAAGGTCTTCCGATTAACTAATGTAATAGTGCCCTCTGTATCAACAGCGATAAACATTACTCCTGCCATGTCCAGATAACGTTGAGCACGGTCTCGTTCCAAGCGTATGACCTCTTCGGTCATCTTTCGTTGATGAATATCCATTATTGCTGCTTGGGTTGCAGGTTTTCCTTGATATTCGATTACTGATAGGGTAAGTTCAAACCAGCGGACACTTCCATCTTTTAGGATCCCACGTAATTCCACACTGGAAGACACCGGTTTGCCTTGAATGATGTTTTGGAGTTGTTCCCATGGAAGATTGCGGTCATCTGGGTGAATAATATCAAAAATCTGCCAAGGCTTGAGTTGAAGAATCTCTTCTTCTGAGTAACCACTAATTCGAAGAAATGCAGGATTGATGAAAACGACTTTTCCGTCTTGGATGATGAATAATCCCTGTAGTGATTGGTCAACAAGTTGGCGATAGGCTTCTTCGGCGCGTTTTTGCTGTGTGATTTCTCGGGTTACTTCCACACATCCCAGAAGCTGCTTATGCTCGTCAAAGATAGGATATCCTCTCACATGCCAGACACGTCCATCAGGGGTTGTCATTTCTCTTACTTGTATTTCACCGATTTGTCGTGCGGCAGCGACCGGACAATCAATACAGGGAGTATCACCACCAGTCCAAATCTCATAACAATGTTTGTCCAAGATATCATCAACGTGTAGATTGACGGATTCTGCGGCCGCTCGATTGGCCCATATGATTCGATGCTCGGGGTCCTGGAAAATCACATGCTCCGAAATATTGTCTAAAATAATGGTTTTCTCATATTCCGATTGTTTTAACGCTTCTTGGCTCTCTTTGAGTTCGTATTGCTGTTGACGTAATTCCGAGATGTCTTTTTGGATAGAGATTGAGTACTTCAATGAGCCGTCTTTATCTCGGATGGCATTAGCGTTAAGCAATACAGTACGTTGTTCACCTGATTTACTCTGAATGATTACTTCTTCGTCAATAATAGATCCTGTTACCTGCCAGGCAGAAAATAGTTCATCCACTT
>JABXGS010000258.1 GCA_016550425.1 archaeon | reverse complement strand
TTGTCGGGATCCAGACCAATGATCGAATAGCCGAAATTGGGCATAGGGTATCCAACCTAGATGGTTACAACACTCACTTTGCAGGTTGCAGCAGCAAGAACGAGAATCACAGGAACCCTCGGCGCTGGTCCGCACTCCCAAACAACGTGAGAGCGAGGAGAGGGATGCCATGTACCCTATATAAGAATTCTGCTCATCGCGACACCCGACAGCTCTTATTCTAAGACAAACGGCTTAGACCCAGTCAAAATTACCTCAGGAAGCACTTCACGATGCTTTTGAAGAAACGCCACATCCGCCTTCTTATCCCGCCCCGAATCTGGCAACAACTCCGGAATCGCCTCCACTCGGTAAATGCTGGCTTTGTGTGGTGTTCATAGGGCATTCACGAATAAAACTAATGGTATCCTTGAAACCAATCAATATGTGGAAACCTGAAATAGATGGAAAAGCTGTTTCAGATATTAATCAATTGGCATCAATCATAGATCGCGAATATGCTTGCCTAAAGAAATACAAGATTTTTAACCAATTACTTTCCCATGCGAAATGTCATTTAATGCTATATCAGAAGCTATGTAAGCGACAATCACTCGAAAAAGGTGAAATTTCTCGTCTCGCTCGCGAGTTACATGTAAAAAGATTGTTGGTCTCAGCGTTTATTACAAAGGCTGGTCGACCACGACTTTACTTCTATATTCAACGATGCATATCTAAAACGAAAATATCCACTATCCTTAGAAACCTTCTAAGGCAAACCAATGGAATTTCCTCGCTGAGCAGGCTCAAGGAAAGACTTGAAACATATTTTTTTATTGACGCGCTTATTGAAAGCAGAACTTACTCACGTCACATAATCCGGTGTAAGAAATATTTCGCAGCTCTTCGGGAACTACAGGAAGGAGGGTGTTACAAAGCTGTTTCAAAAACAGTAAAAGTGGAATATTCGAGAGTAATCTGGTGGCTTAGAGGACAGAAGCCATACTTAGTCGAGCTAGCAAGTCGAATTCCAAAAAAAGTCCCGAAAAAGGGTTACAGATGGCTACCTACTAAAATGGCCATAAATTCTCAACCACTAAAGTTAATCGAAGTTCCTAAACAAGTGATTAAATGGAGTCAAATCTCCGCAGTAATCAAAAAGCTTAGACCATTAAAACCAACAGATAAGGCACTGAAGATTTTCGGATCAATTTGCCCCGAGTCAGCTTTTAGCTATATTTTGGGAATCATGGTAAGTGATGCAAGTAAACATAAGGATAGTAAATCGTCTATAAGGATCGCACTAGGATTATCTAAGAATTATTCTTGGAGTAAACGTGTTGGTAATGCAACATGCCATTATTTGGGGAGACTAGGTATTCGAGCAAAAAGGGGTAAAGACACTTCATCAAACAAAGGAGATAAATCTAGGTATTTTTGGTATTCAGAACGATCTCCGCTCATAAAATGGATTAATCAAGCCTGTTTAGGCTTAAACCCAAAACATAACACAACCAACCAAGCAATCATGGCTAATTGGCTGCTAGATGCACCTAGGTCTATTCAAATCAAGTTCTTACAAGGATTAAATGACGGAGACGGTTATGCAAGTGTGAAGGCAAAAGCTCTTGGAAACGCATGTCCACCAAATACATTATTAGTGAAAAAAATCCTGAAGGGTCTTGATATTGATTCTAAAGCGTATCCAGACAAACTACTAATTAAAAGAAATCAAAGTATTATCAAGGCTACAAATCTTCCATTCTTTCTTCACGCTACAGAGAGGCAAAACAATGCCGAAAAAATTGTGAAAATGATCAAGGTGAGAAAGAAAACAGGGAATACCTTTGATGCGTTAGTACAACAAAAGATTAAGAAGTGGTCAAAAAACGGTCTTTCAAGTGGAGCAATTTCAGAACGCTTCTTCGATGAAACTGGTAAGTCATTTTCAATAACTCAAATACGATATTATGTTAACAAATTTAGAGAAGAATAGATGAAGAAATACCACTTCGTTACATTGAATTATTCATCCTTTGGTAACGTAAAGGGTTTGGATTCATACAGTATTATTTCAGGAAGAGTATCTTTGTGTTTCTTTAGAAAGGTTATATCCGCGTTTTTATCTCGACCTGAATCAGGAAGTAATTCGGGAATCGTTTCAACCCGTGAACCGATTGGATAGAACCGTTGACATTTTTCGCATCTCAGTGCTCCTACCTGCACCTCTAGCCCGTGGAAGTATTCCACTAGGGGCATCAAATCTTGGGGATTTGGTTTTTTCTTCGAGAGCGCCGCAAACACTTTTCGCGCCTTGATCAACCGTTGATCAAAGACCTTCTCTTTGGACAGATTGTGCACTGGTTCTAACGATGGCTCACTCAACACGCCCCGCTGATAATGCATCACCAACTCCGCCGCTAACCCCTTCTTGTCCCGTAACCGATTCCGCTTCACATCCACCACATAGGTCGTCAACGGATGCTCCTTACAAATCGGACACGCCAAAATATTCAACAACCACGGCTTCACCGACAGCACCTCAATACGCAAGGTGTGTACCCAACCTACACTTAATAAAACTGCCTTTTTTCAGACACCTTTGGGCACTGCTCTCATCAAAAAATGGATATCGACTCTTTAATGAGTAAAGTAGTAGATTCTATGACACCTCATGCACTTTCTCTGAGTCTGCCAAAGTTGTTCTCTGGTTATGTCGAATCCAGTACACATAAGCTAGAGAAAAAGCAATTCCGATTGTGGGCATTAGAACCCAACCAATCTTCCATTGAATATCTGGAGTGAACCCAGCATCAAGAAGCGATGGAAGAACGTAGGTTAAGATTAGTGGAACAAATGGTACTCCGTTGGGTTCTTCTGCAGTTATGATAACAACTAGATCATGTTTGGGAATAACAAATATCCCCTGACCGCCAGCGCCAAATGCTGCATAGCCATTGAACGAGGGAATCGTTATCCAATGGTAACCATATCCATAACCAATGTTAAAAACGGTATGAGGGGAAGTGGATTCAATAACCCAATCAGCTGAAATTACTTGCTGCTCATCCCAGCGCCCATTATGCAAATAGAGAAATCCATACTTAGCCATATCGCGAGGTAACAAATTCAGTCCAAAGCCACCATAATTGATTCCTTCAGAATCTGCCTCCCAAGAATAGCGAGTGACGCCTAATGGCTGAAAGAGATGTTCAACGGCAAAGTCTAATGGGGTTTCTCCTGTCGTTAAATTGATGAGCGTAGTAAGCATAGATGAGGCGCCAGTATTATAGAACCATCTTTGGTTCGGCGGATACGCCATTGGAAGATCTAGCATAAACTGGACCCGGTCCTCAGAGGCAAACCATTGAACAAATGAATTTCGTGGATCATCATACGAGTAGGTCCCTTCATCCCATTGAAGGCCTGTCTTCATGGTTAACAAATCACGAACAGTCATCATGTCTTTCCATGGATGGGGATTTGCAATTGACCGATTGGGGAAATATCCCAGTACGCTATCATGGATGCTCCCGATGTAGCCTTGATCGACCGCAATACCAAAGAGCCCCGCAGTGACACTTTTGGTTACGGATGCCAAAAAATGAAGACGATCCTGATTATAGATAGGATTGGGATACGTCTCGAAGACGATGTATCCATGGCGCACCACAATAAATGAATTATAACATAGTTCGTACGCGTTAAGCTTTGCATCTAACTGGTCCAACACCAGCGAATCCATCCCCTGGGCTTCGGGAGCAGAAGTGCGCCATCCATCTGTTGGCCAATAGTCTGGTTCGTTCACGTTGTTTTCACCATGCGAAACGGGTGTTACACTACACACCGGTACGAAGAGCAAAAGCAAGCAAAGCGGAATCCACAAGCTACCCTGCAGATACACAACCTCCATCAAGAAAAGTCCCTCTCCGCTTCACGGTTAAAAACTCAGACGATATAGGCAACTTAACGAAAAAATCAACCAGCGTTACACCCTAACCCAGCGTACAAAACCATGATTGTTATGTTTGGTAATAGCACTAGTAGAGCTTGCGGTGATCATGAGGGCTAGACAGAGACATTGCAATTCCATCACATGCATCGTCAACAGATACGCCTTACAAATCGGATAAGCAAAAAGATTCAGCAACTACGGCTTCGCAATCTAGCCCGCAATACGCTGAATCTCTACTCAATCAGCTCCTATCAAAAGTAGCTCTTTCCGAAGTAAACCAATCGCGTTGTAGAGATTGAAGGTGTTCAAAATCGTTGAACACACCGTATTTTCATGTTCTAAAGTTTAGATTAATGACCCAGATAATAAGAGGTAGATGCATGTCTCGTATACGAACCCGATTTGGAAATAGTTGGCTAAAGAAAATCCGAACTCCCTCATTAAAAGTTGGACTTTTATTAGCAACGATAGTTTGCGGATTCGTCGTGACCGGGGTATATTTGGGTTTTCAAAGTAATTCCCCCGCTCAATTACAACGTTTTCTATCACATACCCAATTGATTTGGTATGTGCAAAGCCATCATCCCCCGCAAAGCTATGGAGGGGGATTGTGGTTAGAAGATCTCACTACGTTTTCGTCAGGTGATTCTCCTCGGGGAGTGGAAGGAATCTCAGGGTATTCGACCACTAATGTTCAAGTCGAAGGTGTTGATGAGCCCGACATTGTCAAAACCGATGGGACCTATATTTTCACAATTACTGACGAGAAGGTTGCAGTTGTAGAAGCGTATCCCGTGGCAACCGCGCACATCAGCAATTGGATTTACCCAGAAGGAACACCGCTTGCTTTGTTCTTATGGGATGCATCAAGGCTTGTCGTGATCAGCAAAGTTACTGACCAAGGAACCGCGTGGAGCCCATACGAGATTGCACTTCAAGTATTTGATGTCTCTCAACCGACTTCCATAACCTTACTTCAACAAATCAACCTTGGGAATTATTATATCAGTGCTCGGCTCATTGGTGATCATCTCTATCTTATCGTTAAAAGCAGAATCACCGAGGAGAATGGGAGCATTGGGTTGCCATCAATAACAATAGGAAACTCCACGTATACCATCCCAGCCGAAGCCATCTATTATGATCCCCACTCATATGACTATGGATTTTGCTACTATCATATTCTAGCCCTTGATATCAGCAATCCTGAAACTCCGCCCGACATCGACACTTTTCTGGGCGGAACCGGCACTTGTACAATCTATGCCTCACTTAGTAATCTTTACTTGGCCATATCACATTTCGACTTTCGTGGTGAGACTTTTTCCGATCATTTTACAGCCATCCATCGCTTTGCACTCTCTGATGGTGAGGTAGCATATGAAACCAGTGGAGAGGTTCCAGGCTTACTAATTAACCAGTTTGCCCTCGATGAAAATGCAGGCTATCTGCGTGTGGCTACAACGAGGCAGACCGCAAACTACACAGCGACACCTAGCTTGTTTGTGACTTGGACACAAGTCAGTAACGTCTATGTTCTCAACCAACAGCTCAATACCGTCGGGCGTCTCGAAGGCTTAGCGCCAGGTGAAAGCATCTACTCAGTTCGATTCGTAGAAAGTGTATGTTATTTAGTAACCTTCTGGAAGACGGATCCACTCTTTGTTATTGATTTGTCCGATCCCACAGCACCACATCTTCAAGGAGAACTGATAATTCCAGGATACTCAGATTACCTCCACCCACTAGGTGACAACCAGCTCGTAGGCATCGGAAAGGATGTCCAGGCTTCTAAGGAGGAAGACTGGTGGTGGTATCAGGGACTCAAGCTCAGCCTATTCAACGCTACCGACCCCTACACCCCAACAGAATCCGCGAAGTTGATTCTTGGTGTACGAGGTACCGACTCACCCGCCCTCCACGACCACCATGCCGTGCTCTATCACCCCGAACAGCAACTCCTCATAATTCCCGTGTTACTCGCCGAATACACCGACAACAGCACCCATAACCCCTACGATCACGGTGACTACGTCTGGCAAGGCGCCTACATCTTCTACCTCGACCCCACCTCAGCAACCATCACCATTCAGCATCAAATTACCCACCTTGCAAACCCCGACGTCCTCCACGATGACCACTATGAATGGCAATCACACTTCATCACCCGCTCCCTCTACATCAACGACGTCCTCTACACCCTCTCACCATCCACCCTCCGCTATCACAGCCTCACCGACTTCACACCCCTCGGCGAAATCTCTTTAAATTCAACATAGACGACCCCAACTGAATACCGGGCCCCGTCTAAGCTATTCAGTTCTCTCTATCAAGATGAAAAACCTCTTCATATTTGAAGGAGTCATTACCGAACCCTGACCGATTCTGATTTCTGTCAATTATCAATTTCAGTTGCATTGACTAGAATTTGCGAAAATAAGGTTCTACCAGATTTTGATCTCAATAGAATGAAAATGTTTTCAGGGGGCAAACTGCTGATATGAAAAAGCCTTGCCTTATTCGACATTCCCCTTCATAATTGATAAATTGAAAATCCTAGAAAAACTCCATATTTACCATAAAAATTGCATTAGTATAAATACTATTTATATAGTTGTTTGTCTATCTTCTTAAACATTTATTTAAATTATTTCAGCGGTACGTACTGAGATCCGCGTGTGGCGCCTATTCCGGGGTTGCCGTGGCGGACGGCTTTGTTGGTGGGGGCGTATTCGCCGAGGTAGTGGCCGATGTGTTCGATTCGGATTTCGAGGGGGAGGAATTCTTTGCCGTTGTGGATGCCGAGGGTGAGACCGACCATTTC
>JABXGS010000051.1 GCA_016550425.1 archaeon | reverse complement strand
TGCAGAGTTATATAATTATAATCAGCGGCTGTGAGCTCGGTGTTTGAAAGTATCATGCTGTCGAGCCAGCCAAAGACGACTTCTTGCCCTGAAAATGGTCCCCAGTTGACTCGAGAATAAGTGGGGAAGGATTCTAAGAGTGGATCTAATGTGGTGCGCACCTCATAGATGCCAGCCACCCGTTTATCTCCGAGATAGGCGAGATTGAGAGCTCCGATAGTGCCTCCATAATAAGTTCGAGCAATGGAAATATCGATGGTGGTTCCCACTGTGACTTCAAGCCCCATAACAGTATACAGATCTTCGACGACCCGACGACTTAGAAGAACTTGTCCAGGGCCAACACGAAATGATCCTGCAATAATATCGAAGGAGCGTTCAGCTCGGGTTAGAAAATCATTATCAGTAAAGAGGGCTTGAGCGTCTTTGATTCCTCGCATGTACGGCCATGGTAAATATTGCACATCGGGACGAAAATCACGGGCCTCAAATAAGCCTACAGATCCGTACACGATATGCGATGATCGTGTGGTTTCTTGATTGTTGACAAAATCTCGGACCGGATAAATGGCATTGGGATCATCATAGGGGTAGTTGGGGCTTTGGACGCAATAATAGTGAAAAGGTGTATCTGCAAAATAGTCATCAATAGCGACACGAGCTCCCGTATCTGTCCAGACAAAAACGGAGGTAACTAGCGCGACGCCAATCATGATACCGATTAACAGACTTAGTGATCGTCGCTTGTGCCGACGAATTCCGGTGAAAACATAGCCCCACACGTACAATCCTTGGGCTATACTACCCTTCTTGGGAGTTGGCGACACACTTTCTGTACTTGGTTCTTCATCTTGAGCAGTTGTCTCATCAACATCGTCGATATCAGATGCCAAGATTCAGACTCCTTTCCGTGGTTGGTGTGGAACTACTCCTTAAGGATTGAACGCCACGAACCCCTTGATTGCCCAAAAAACTTTTGGAAGAGACAAAAAAATTAGAAGCATAGTGAATTCTTGTGTTATCACCAAAAGCTCCTTAAGATACAGAGAGCCTACGGGTCTGCAGTGATTCAAAGTGACATCCTCGATTGAAATGGCTGATTTGACGAAGCGATTTGAGAAGATTACAGCAGTGAAAGAGGTTTCCTTAGATGTTCACCGAGGTGAAGTCTTTGGATTCCTTGGACCGAACGCTGCTGGAAAATCAACGACTGTAAAAGTTGCTGCAACTCTTTTGACACCCACTAAAGGGTCCATTTCAATTGAAGGGTATGATGTGCAGGAACAACCAGTTAAAGTTCGTTCGATTATCGGGCTTCTCCCCGAGGATGGAGCCGCGACTCATTATGATCGGCTATCAGCCTATCAGAACTTGTTCTATTTCGGACGATTATATGATGTTCCAGAAGAGGAGCTTGAGGACCGGATTGAGAGACTTCTTGAGTTCCTAGAGCTATCTGATCGCCAAGATGACTCGCCTTCGACATTTTCGACGGGATTGAAGCAAAAACTCTCAATTGCTCGTTCGATGATTCATAATCCCACAGTGATTTTTCTTGATGAACCCACGTCGAGTCTCGACCCCATTATGTCGAAAAGAGTTCGTGAGTTCATTGACACGCAGGCCGAAGGTGGAAAACAGACTTTCTTTCTTTGTACACACCTGCTTTCTGAAGTCGAAGCACTTTGTGACCGTGTAGGATTCATCTCAAAGGGAGAACTGGTCGAAGTGGGACGCCCTAAGGATTTACGTCGCAAGTTCTGGACGGTTCGTACATTTGAATTACAATTAGCGGATTCTGACCCCAAACAAAGCATGGAAGCTATTACCGCTACAGGATTAGTCTTAGCTGCAAGAGTGGAAGGAAAACGGGTAATATTCGATGTTGAAGATGCTGAGTCAAAAAATCCTCAGATTCTTCGTGCCTTAATCGAATCAGGAACTAGAGTTGTACAGCTTCGTGAACGTATACCAGACCTAGAAGCAGTATACATGAAGGTGATTGGAGGGAAATAGCATGTGGAAGAAAGCATGGTTTATGGCACGGATGGAAATCCGGATGGTCTTTAAGAGCCGCCAAGTTCGAATGATACCGATTTTAGTATTGATCATGTCCATTGTATTCGGGGGATTAATGACTTGGTTGATTCTTTCCTTTGGAACAGTTGATGTCTTCTTTTACACAATGATGATGAATAGCATTATGGGCGTCGTTATCACACTTCTCCCTATCATGCTCCCAATTCTCATTGCAGCCGATTCGATTGTTGGTGAAAAAGAACGCCACACACTTGTTCCCTTACTAGCTACTCCATTATCTGATGGAGAGCTCTTGCTTGGAAAGTACCTTACTGCACTTATCCCTGGATTAGCTGTGGCATATGGAAACCTCGCCTTGGCTGTTTTTATTGTGAATGGAGTGGTTCTCTTTATGGCTCCTAGTCTCTTATGGATTTGGCCTGATCCATTATCTTTGATACAGGCATTAGTACTTCCCATCCTCTTTTCAACCCTCGCCGTTGGCATGATGGTAATTATTTCAGGACGAGCCAATACAGTATATGAAGCGTATCAGACTGGTGGAATCATAATACTTCCAGCTATGGTGTTTGCTTATTCGGGATTCCTCGCAGGATTAAACTTGATAATTCTTGTTGTAGGAGTGATAATCCTCATCATCATCAATATTGTCCTGTTTCGCATTACTGTGCGATTATTCAAACGTGATGACTTAATGACCCGAACAGGGTAATCAGGGCTTCTTGTGGAACAACATTAAAGACCTTAACTTGTCAAGAAGCAAACAATGAGTGTGAATCTTCATGTCAAAGGTTTATCGAGTAATAGCACGTGTTCATGAAATGCGTGCCGAAAAAGGAAAAATGCCTTGCCGCTTGTATAAAGTCGGCGACGAATTCGATCTCTCCAAACCAGAAGAAAAGGAGAAAGTGTGTCGCTGGGCTTATAATGCAATGTTTCCGTTCATTACAATCTTAGAATTTGACGGGACAATTCCATGGGAACCTGATGCAGATCGAGGATTTGTCGCCTGCCCAGATCCTCACAATATCGTAGTTTTCGAAATACGCCGTGAAGAGCCTCTCAAAAAGCGAGAGAATCCTTAGTATGAATTATTGAGTACTGTCAGAGTCTTTTGTTCCCTTCAGTGGATGTAAGAGGCAGGAGGGGTCTTCAGCAAGAGGATTCCCTGTAACTGCCCAAGACCTCCCACGACACCCACCACACAGTTTGCGATATTCACATTGCCCGCATTGACCTTGTAATTTGCTTTCCCGGTCACGCAAATCTAAAAAGAGGGGCGTCTCACTCCAAATTTTGGAGAAAGGCATTTTTCGGACATTTCCACAGGAAACCGCGATGAAAGGACAAGGCCACACTTCACCATTTGGTTTGATATATACAAAACCATGTCCGGCTGAACATCCATGAAAGACTGTTTCGGCGAGTTTTAGAAGCAGACCACTATGAATGCCGTTCTTGTGTAAAAACGGTAAAATCCTTTATACATCTAACTTAGGGATAACCTCAGGGAAGGTCGGTGTTTTAGAGGGCTGTTCCACAATTGGGACAAGTAACCCGATTTGAGGCAACCAGTTTGCCACAGATTCGGCAGGTGACCAGTCGGACTTGGACGGCAACAGCATCCTCAATTGCAGAGGGAGTCAAGATGATTTTGCTGTCTTCAACCTCGATTTGGAAGCGTCTTGGATGCCCCAATTCACGAAGTATGTTTTCAGGGAGGGGTAGTCGATCCTGGTTATCTAATTCAAGGACCCGGGTCCGTTCCAATTGTTTGAGATGGACACCCGCATCGTGGGTACCACTGATAATCCCGTCTCGGAGTTCAAGTGTTCGGCGAGCTTTAGAAGCAATGAGCTGGCTGTGTGTGACGATAAGGAATGCAGTACCGAATTGTTCGTTGAGGTCCTTGAAGAGGTCTAAGATTTCTTCTGCATTAATCAGGTCAAGATCACCAGTAGGCTCATCCGCAAGTACTAGAGAAGGATTGTTCATAAGCGCGGAAGCGATTGCTACTCGTTGGCGTTCGCCACCTGAGAGTTTGCCTGGAATAAAGTCCATGCGGTTACCAAGTCCGACGGCTTCAAGGAGTTCTGCAGACCGTTGGTGTCGCCACGATTTAGGAAATCCTGCAATTCGTGCGCTGAGTTCAACATTTTGTCGGGCAGTCATATGATGCAATAGGTTATCGACTTGGAAAACGAAGCCAATGAAGCCTCGTCGAGCCGCAGTTATAGTACGATCATCTAATTTGGAAATATCTTGTTTGATATTAGACCAATAGACTTGGCCTGCACTGGGACGAAGTGTCCCGCCTAGAATATTCACGAAAGTAGTTTTTCCACTACCCGAAGGGCCAACGACGGCGACGATTTCGCCTTGGAAGATTTGCAAGGATACACCACGAAGAGCGACCGTTTCGATTTCGCCAGTCTGGTAGATCTTATAGACATCATTGGCCATAAGAACCAGATCTTCAGGGACTTCTGCGAATTCTTCCTCTTTGACGAGACCGGTTGATAGTCCAGATATTTGATCCATGATTAACGACTCTTTTAATTACAGGTTGCGGAGCACCCGCCCAACGTTGATACGACCTGCACGGCGTGCAGGAATGTAGGTACCTATACTCATTCCGACGATAACTATGCCAAGCACAATTACGAGGACAAGGAGCGGAACTGCAAGTGCGAAGGGTACTACAAAGGGGAAGGGAAAGAGGCTGAGTAGCACGTTCATTAGGAGCCAAGAGAATACAAAACCTAGAGCTAAGGCTACTAGAAATGAGGTTAGTATCAGCCCGATGAATTCTCCAAAGACAATCGAGATGATTTGTCTTCTTGTACTTCCGACAGCTCGCATGATAGCATATTCGGTTTGGCGTTCAGAGACTATTACACCGACGAAGAGCGTGAGTGCGATGATGCTGATGATTAGACAGGCAAGGAATCCAATAGAGAGAATGCTGACTACTCCTCGGTTGAAAAGGTATCCGTCAGGATAAGCTTCTTCAAGAGAGAAGGTTGCAGGTGAATAAACTCCAATTGGAAATCCTAGTCCACGAATGTCAGATTCTACATTATCTATTTCGGAATCGCCATTGGTTAAGGTTAGGATTAGCTGGGTGTTAGTCATGTTAAGACTAGTAAGATAACTGAGGTTCACAAAGGCGTAAGGTTGGGCAGTCTGAAATTGAAAGCCGTTTGTGGTATCTGGTGGACGTATAGGATCGTCAGGATCAAAATACCCTAATCCCGGTGCACTTTGTCCAATACCAACAATGGTGAAGAGTGCGTCTTGAACCACACCCCCACCACCCTGATCATAGACGAGGATGCCCAAATCTCTTCCCACCCAGCGTCCAAGTCGTTCAGCGATGGTGCGTGGTAGGATGACTCCGTTAGGTGTATCCCGGAGTCGGTTAAGAACGGTCACAGGATCTTCTCCAATAAAACTACTTGGATCCCAATATCCAATCTCGCCATAAGCGTCGGTATCTATTCCGTAGATGGCAAAAGAGATAGTGCCAATAAGCCCCCATGTACGAACAAGGGGAGTTGCGGCTTCAACGCCAGAAACTTGTAGAATATCTTGAACTCTGGTGGTGGGTACCCAATTGCTTTCTACTCGGACATCTGCTCCAATGAAGTATTCGATTTGCCGATTAGCGTTATCTTGCACGGTGTAGGCTTCAACAACTGCGAATACAGTTACTGAGAAAGTGAGTGTTAGGATAAGAAGGAGGGGTACAATGCGTTCTCGTCGAGTGCGCATACTTTTCTCAAAAATGAAAGCCTTTTCTCCAAAGATTCCACGGAATCCCCGTGTGAGTCCTGCAACTCCTCGACGCACAATTCGAGATCCTGCATCACTTAGGAGTGTCCAAATCACAACTGCGTATATGAATTGGAGGATGGCAACCATCGGGGTTGCGGGGAAGAAAAGAACAGCGAAAACAAATGCTACGAGGAGAATAAGACAGATAGCAAAGTAGAATGATATTGCCAAGAGATCCGATTCCCCAGGAGGGTTGATACCGACCATGGCTTGGTATATTTCAGTTCGTAAGAAGGATCGAACATAGATTAGAGTAAAGACAAGGGGAGGAATGATACAGGAGATAAGGGCGATAAGCCAGGTGAGGGGTTCCAGGCGTACAACGGAGAAGAACTCAAAAAAGATATTCATGTCAAATATCAGGAATCCTGTAGAAGCGGGTATGAGCGAGCCGACGAATAAGCTCAGAAACACCCCAAAAACCAGGGCTATGATGGCTATCACAATGAATTCGAGAATGAAAGCAGCATAAAGTTGGCGGAAGCTTGCCCCTCGAGCTCGGAGGATAGCGACCTCTGAGCGGCGACCACTTAGGAAGATATTAGTGGCAAAAGTCGTGAGAAAGATTGATAGAATGATAACAGGGGCAACTAGCACTGCCATGGTTTGGCGTGAGCGATATGCGGCGATGTATTGTTCAAGATACAGAAGCTGACGTTCTCCCCCGATAATGATGTCACCTTGGAAAGCAGCTTCTGCTTGCGCCTTAACGTTACGGAGAATTTGTGGTACTCGGTCGATTCCGAATGCAAGAACTTCAGCAGAATTCAATCGAACGAGTAATCGGGGAAAGAGAGCATTGGTTGTAAGAACGTTCCGTTGCCCAGCATCCAATTGTTCATAATGGAAAATGAGCCCATCATTCCATCCGAAAACATTCTCCAACCCTGAAGCAGGATAATTAGTTCGACCAGAGCCTGAAAAAGTCCCATAAAGAACTGTGTCTTCGGGTCGGAGATTATAGATCCCGACCACTTGAATATTGGTTATATTGAATTGAGCGATATCCCCTATCGTTGTGGGATCATCATACATAGAGGCAACTGCTATGTTGATATAACTGCCTTCTTGAATGGTCATGTTCAATATCTCTTCAGCATCTCTTACTACTCGTGCGCTGACCAGGCACTGACCAGGTTGAACAGAAAAGCTGCCATTATAATCAAACTTGGATTGCACCTGAGTGAGAAATGAGGGGTCGACAAAAAATGTCTGAAAATCTTTGACATCATTCTCATACGGATATGGTAAATAGGGGTCACTAGCGGCTTTAGTGGTGCCATTGAGGATGCCCACTGATTGGTATATGACATAAGATGCCTCATATACGGATTGCGACATGAACCAGCTTTGAACTGAAAAAATCATCTCAGTATCAACGGGATATTCAAACCGTTGAACAATGTTGTATTGGAAAATGTTATCATCAAAATAATCATTAATGGATACTCGAGTGCCGGTGTCAGTCCAGACAAAAACTGAGGAAACAAGGCATACCCCGATAACAATTCCTAGTAATAAGCTTAAGGAGCGAGTTTTGTGCTTTCGGATACTGTTACCAACATAACTGGCAATATAACTTCGACTTCCAGTTGCATTTAGGGATCCCGCTCTAGTCTCCGCGGTCCCATTCATGACTTGGCCTCCTTAACCTCGACTTCTTTTCCGTACATGGAAGTGTCAGTGTGAAGCTTTCCATATTGGAGGACAAGAATTCGGTCTGCGGCACTAGCAACTTCTGGGTCGTGTGTAGCAACGACCATAGCCTTCCGTTGATTATGTGCTAACTCTTTGAAGAGCTTGATGATTTCCACACCAGTAGCAGTATCCAGGTTCCCTGTAGGTTCATCGGCAAGCATGATGACAGGTTCATTGGCTAAGGCGCGCGCTACTGCAACTCGTTGCATTTGTCCGCCGGACATTTCATTGGGGTATTGTTCAGCAGAATCTCTCATCCCAACAACATCTAACAAATCAAGTGCTCGTTGAACGCGTTCCTCTTTTGATATGTCGGCAAAAATCATTGGAACTTCAACGTTTTCACGGGCATTCATGATATCTAATAAATAAAATCCCTGAAAGACAATGCCTATCTTGTGTCGCCGCATTAAGGAGAGGTCTTTGTCTCCTAATCCATTAAGGGAGGCACCATCGATAACAATCTCGCCTTCTGTAGGTTTGTCTAGAAGCGCAAGAAGATTGATTAATGTGGTTTTTCCGCTTCCACTTGCACCCACAATAGCGACAAATTCGCCCTGTCGGACTTTGAAATCTAAACCCTTCAACACTTCAACCTTGAGGGCCCCGTCATCATAGTTTTTGATTACCTGGTTGCATTCAATGACTATACGATTGGATGACAAGCTAAGCACCTATATGGTCACTATTGCGGGATCTGGTCGGTCCAGCTGAGCCAGCATCACAGTCCTCAGCTTTAAGTTGGTGGCATGTGCAAAATTTAGCTTTAGAAGTTTTTGGTTCAAGCACGGATTATAATTTCGCGATTATTGACTTGCCAAATCTCTTGATTTGGGTAATTTCCATCGTATGGGGAAACATAAAAATCATGTGTTCCACTCCGATCTCTTCAAATTCACGCAATCGTCTCACAATCGAATCTGCCGTGCCCCATAAGGCTTTGTTTATTCGTTCTCTGTATTCTTGAGTTGACACATTACGGGTTTTAGCGCTTTCAATGATAGCTGTTTCCATATCTTCGGCGGAATCGAAGATTCGAGTCCATAGTCCTAATGATTTCTTGAGTGCTGCTGAATCACGACCATATTTTTTGCATAATTGCGCAAGACGGTCAAATCGTTCTTTTAATTCGGAAGGAGTACTCATCCATGCCACGTTAATGCCATCCCCGTATTTTGCCGTTGCACGGAGCATGAATTCCTTTGCGTTCTGGGCACCGACCCAAATCGACATGGGTTCTTGGACCGGTTTTGGAAAAGCGATGACATCCTCAACCTGATAATATTCTCCTTTGAAGGTGAACCGCTCATTCTCCCAAATCCCTCGAATAATTTGGATCGCTTCAGTCATTTGTTGAATCCGAACTTTTGGAGTAGGGAAAGGATATCCGTAAGCCTG
>JABXGS010000257.1 GCA_016550425.1 archaeon | reverse complement strand
CGTGGAGAAGGATTCATTACTGTTCAAAATTCACGATTTGATGCTGATGCTACGGGCTGGACCTTTACACCATTTGGACCGGGTCAGAGCATTATTTCGGATTTCGTAAATCTCAATGTTGGCTCCACTACGGCTTCGGGAAGTGGGCCAGGCTGTTATGAAATCCAATACAACGACTCGAGTTCACTTTCTGGGTATGGAACTACTGATGTTTACTTCGATTATGACTTCCTATTTAATGCAAGCCTATTTCCCGTCGGTTTTACTACCCAGTATCCATCACGAGTTTCAGTCTCTTACAGCATCGAATTCATTATTGACAATACGCTTACAACACTTGGGGATGCTGATGCCATTTTCCACATTGAAATTTCCAACTCCAGCGGACCCGCCATTGATATCTATAGTCGTCAATACCGAAGTCCTGGCGGGCTCGGGTGGTCCTCTCGGGTTCGCGAAATGGACCAAGTAAACATTACAAAAACCTTTACAACGACTGACACAATGACACTGAGCTTTCACATCGAATTTCGGAATCCCATTGCCACAGATACTCCTCAGATGATTTGCCGATTGGATGACCTCCAATGCCGCATCGAAGCCCTTTATACTGAAACAACGAATAATCAGTTAATGACAGGTTCATGGGACGGAACTGTTGGAAGTAACGTTTCCGGACCTGGAAGTTTTCTCTTCACCTACTCTGATCCAGATCCTCTTGAGTACTATCTTGGGTCAACAGCGTCCATCCAAACTGATTTTACTTGGGACTATTTTGGTCGACCAAAGGAAGCCTACATCCGCTACACCTACACAATTGAAAATAATGATCCCGGTGGATGGGGTGATGCCTGGGTAAACATCATCCAAGAATGCTATGTCGAAAATTCCGGTAACATTGAACAAATCTTCCGTGGAGATAACCTCATACAAGATATTCCATGGACTGCTTCTCCTGAGAAAGTCTGGGATGCCTTCATGCTAACCAACACCTTCGAACAACGAGGTAAAATGTGGATCATTATCCGCGTGGAAGTAAATGATCCAACTCCTGAAGACACACCTGATATCCGTATCAACTTTGATGATTGTACCTTCGAAATTCTCGGAGGCTATTATGGTGAACTCGGTGCTGGTCAATACGGAGAAGATCTCTGGGCACAACTCCTCTGGGGATCCCGTATCGCGTTAGTCGTCGGACTTACTGCCGCATTTATCTCAACTTTCGTTGGCCTCATCGTCGGACTCATCTCAGGTTACTTCGGTGGCTTAGTGGATGAAGTGCTAATGCGTGTCACAGACTTCTTTCTCATTATACCAGGGCTTCCCCTGATGATTGTACTGGCTGCCATCCTGTCACCACACTGGTGGAACATCGTCTTAGTCATTGCACTAGTTGGGTGGACAGGAACCGCCCGACTAGTTAGAGCACAAGTTCTTGCTGAACGACAACGAGCCTATGTTGAAGCCGCCCGAGCCATCGGAGCAAGTGATCTCTACATCATCTTCCGACACGTCCTACCGAATGTCACACCTCTACTCTTCGCCCAAATCACCTTAGGTGTTGCTGGGGCAATTCTATCAGAAGCAGGTCTTAGTTTCTTAGGGCTTACACACCCCCACGATGTTAGCTGGGGCCGAATGCTCTTCCAAGCCTCAGGTGCGGGAGCATATTCTGAAGGAGCTTGGTGGTACGTCTTCTTCCCCGGACTATGCATTGTCCTCTTAGCCCTCTCGTTCACATTAGTTGGCTACGCAGTCGACGAGATTCTTAATCCACGACTCCGAATCCGGAGGGAGTAAACCGAAATGGCCGTATTAGATGTTAAAAATCTGAAAGCCTACTTCTTCGTTGAAATGGGCGCAGTCCGTGCTGTTGATAACATAACCTTTGCCTTAGAACGTGGTGAGACCTTAGGCCTCGCTGGCGAATCTGGGTGTGGAAAATCGACAACCGCTTACGCCCTTCTCAATCTTCTTCCCTATCCTGGAAGAATCGTGGACGGAGAAATTATTCTCGATGGCGAGGACCTTGTCAAAAAATCCAAGGATGAAATGCAGGAAATCCGATGGAAAGAAATCTCCATGGTCTTCCAAGGAGCTATGAATGCCCTGAATCCCGTCCTCCGGATTAGTGACCAAATCGTCGAAGCAATCATGCTCCACGAAGACATCTCCACCGATGAAGCCTTCAAGAAAATGGAAGACATCCTCGAAGTGGTCGGCGTTGACCCCACCCGCGCTACCAACTACCCTCACGAATTCAGTGGAGGAATGAAGCAGCGTGTCATGATCGCCATGGCTTTGGTAACAGAACCCAAAGTCCTCATTGCTGACGAACCAACCACAGCCCTTGATGTGACTGTTGAGGCACAAGTTTTGAAACTCCTGAAAAGCCTTCAACAGAAATTCCACCTCTCAGTGATTCTCATTACCCACGACCTTGCTACCATTGCGGAAGCTTGTGACCGAGTCGCTATCATGTATGCGGGGCAAATCATCGAATTTGCCGATGTTGTCACCATCTTCAAGGAACGACTCCACCCCTATACGGAAGGGCTCATTCGGTCAGTTCCCAGTCTCTTAGGATCAGAATATCTCGTTCACATCCCTGGAGCACCTCCTGGGCTCATCAATCCGCCCTCTGGATGTCGGTTCCACCCCCGGTGTCCTATCGCTACTGAAATTTGTATTCAAAAGGAACCGGAGTTCCGAGAAATCAGCGAGAAACATTTCGCCGCATGTCATCACGCTGACCAACTCTGGGGGAAGAACGTCTGGAAGTGATCCAATGACCACAGAAGAACCTCTATTTGTAATAAGAAACCTCAAGAAGTACTTCCCAGTCCGACGTGGTTTAATCGCCCAACTCTTCAGCCGCGAAAAAATCTGGGTAAAAGCTGTCGACGATGTCAGCTTTGACATTTACAAAAACGAAGTCTTTGTACTTGCTGGTGAATCTGGATGCGGCAAAACCACCACCGGACGCACTCTCCTCAACCTCACGGAACCAACCGAAGGCACCATAACTTACGGAGGCGTAGACCTCACTCAAATAAGTAAGCAAGAAATGAAAGCTCTTCGACCAAAACTACAGATCATTTTCCAAGACCCCTATGAATCCCTCAACCCACGACTCAGCATCCACGACAGTATCGCCGAAGGACTTCAAGTCAACCGCCTGGCTGATTCGAGAGAAGAACTTCTTGAACGGGTCAAAATGGCTATGGAAGATGTTCGGCTCATTCCCCCCGAAGATTTTCTCTACCGATACCCCCACATGTTAAGTGGTGGTCAACGCCAACGTGTCGTTATCAGCCGTGCTATTGTAACGCAACCTGAATTCATTGTCGCGGATGAACCTGTTTCGATGCTTGACGCCTCGATTCGTGCTGAAATCCTTAGCCTTCTCAAAGAGCTTATCAAAAAATACGATTTGACCTATTGTTATATCACTCACGATTTAGCCTCAGCCCGGTATATTGGTGACCGAATTGGTATCATGTACCTGGGCAAAATTGTTGAGTATGGGCCAGTGGGTCAAGTGATTGATAATCCGAAGCACCAGTATACAGCGATTCTCGTCTCTGCGGTGCCGATTCCTGATCCCACTTTGACACATACTAGGCGTGCACCAGTTGGTGAAGTTCCATCTCCAATCAATCCTCCTTCAGGGTGTCGTTTCCATCCCCGATGTCCAATGGCAGACGAAAAATGTCGGCTTGAAGAACCACCCTTTAAGGAAGTAGAAAAAGACCATTATGCTGCCTGTTGGCATTGGTTCGATAAATCCCAATGGGAAAACGAAAAATAGGATTTCACGTGTGGGTGAAACTCCTATTCCCCCTTTCTTTTAACAACACCTCTAAATTTCATTAAATTAAAAAAAAGTGAAGTCTGATATCTAGGGATAAAGGCGCTGGATGATTTTAGGTGTTTGGGGGGTACTCCGTTGAAGATATCTGTCCTGAGCAAACATTTCAAAGAATTTAGCAATTTCTTTAAGTTTACCCATTAGATCGATTATCGTCTTCTTTTCAATATCTTCTTGGTAGATAGCTGCTTCAATATTATAGAAGGTAGTTTCAGCAAATTTTGTAGCAGCTTCGTTATTTCTTGGGACCTGGTTATTTGCAAGGCTGATGAAGGTGTCAGCTAAGTCAAGATAAATTGTTCTGATGGAGTCCAAAGTTGCTGAATATTGTTTCCCTTGGAGCAGCTGGTATGTAATTAGGGATTGAAAATTCTCTAAGATTACCTTGCCATCATCTTGAAATTCAACGCGAATTTCTGGAGGTGGAAACAGGGGATCAATGAGGCGGAGAGCATACATTTCAGCCTCTGACCGGTCTAGTCCGTCCAGAATAAGGGCGTTTTGCATCTCCTCACGCGCAAAGCGCCATATGATTTTCTGATTGATTTGTTTAGTTTGGGGAATAAGAATAAAATGCAGGCTGATACCGAGACCGTACTGGCTTTTGGGTCCACTTAACATAAAGGGGCTTCCCGTATCCAGAGGGATAGTTTCAGATATCTCTGCTTTCTCTCGTCGATCCTTCTGATGGGTAGTTTTGAAGAGCTTGAGTAGAGGTACAAAAATCGTTGAAGAGGGAGGTTTAGGTTTACGGCGATAGAAAAACAGCATCTTAATTCGCTCAGGAATAGAGTAGTGGGTGGAGTTGGCGGCTGTGAATAGAAATAGCTACCGGTTCATGCGGCGTTCCACATGAAGCATAAATAGGGTCTGTCGAAGATCGGTGAGGTTTGGAACCCGCGCAACGACACCTTCAGCGACGAGTCGTTTCAAGGCGTATCGGACAGTGCGTGGGGCTAGATTCGTGGTTTGGACTATCTCTTTGCTAGTCATTGGACCTTTCGATTCAATAACGCGAACGATTTTTGAGGCACTGGGGGGTTCCCTATGACTCCTAAACCATTTCACATTGCCACCCAATAGCTTTTCAGAGCTTGACAATTAAAAGGGTTTCGAATCCTGCAACGTCATTAGTCGATTTTTGCATCGCATTTTCGTGGTTTCTTTATAAAGGATAAAACTGGGGGCGCAAAAGACACATTAACCTATAAAAAGCCCTTATACCTCACTATTCGGGAACCTACTGCAAAGTAGGACAACGGATGGAATTTAACATGAAAAAGGCATTGCCTTTTAAAAAGAGAAATCTAGCGTCTCTAGCACTTCTATCAATTCTTGTTTTTTCAATGTTTATCGGCAT
>JABXGS010000256.1 GCA_016550425.1 archaeon | reverse complement strand
TCTGGGACCTAGTGGAAAAAGCCAGAAAGTTGAAAGCAAGTTTTCCGTTGAAATACTGCCACGGGTTCGAAAGGAAAAAGATTAATGTGCTGGCTGACCCGCAATCACTTATAGTAGGGGTTACCAACGATGCGAGCGCTCCTTTTAGCTGGTAGTGAAAGTCAACGAATGTGGCCACTCGTCGACACAACTCCCAAACCACTTCTATCAATCGGTGGAAAACCAGTCATCCAATGGATTATCGAGGACATGTGTGCGGCTGGTATCCGAGATATTGTTGTATCCATTGGATATCGTGGGGACCAAATTCACGATTTTCTTGGTCGCGGTCATCATTTAGGGGCAAAAATCGAGTACGCTGTTCAAAAGAAACAGCGAGGGATTGCTGATTCCATTTTAGTTGCCAAGGAAGAATTGCAAGGAGAGGACGCTTTCTTCATTGTCAATGCCGATATTCTTGGTGAACCCACCATGTTCCGCAGGGCCCAACGACACTTCAAGGATCTAAGTGCTGAAGCTGTAGTCAGTCTTACCCTCACGAATACACCCCAATTTTATGGAATCGCTGATATTGACGAAAGAGCTCGTATTAAGCAATTAGTGGAAAAGCCCCAACCCACTGAAATTCAAAGCCGTTACGCTGTCGCAGGAATCTACATTGTTCAATCCACCATATTCGATCTCCTGGAAAATACAAAGGATCTGACCAGCGCCTTTCAACAACTTATCAAAGATGGAAAAGACATCTATGGGTCAGTCTGGGAACGAGATTGGGTTGAAATCTCGTATCCTTGGGACCTAATTAAAGCAAATCGATTCGTCCTCGATAAGGTTCTAACTGGTAAAGGCTCTTTCATCGCATCTTCTGCGGATATTCAACAACCAAGCAGCATTGAAGGCTCCGTTCATATCTCAGAAGGAGTCGTGATTCGCCCTCATTCAACTATACGTGGACCCACGTACATCGGACCCAACACCTACATTGGAAATAATGTGCTTGTCCGTGAATATACAGCATTAGGATCAAATGTCTTAGTTGGGTTTGGTGTGGAAATCAAAGAAAGCCTCATATTTGACGAAACAAAAATTGGTCGACTTTGCTTTGTCGGTGATAGCGTTGTTGGACGAAATGTGGATATTGGTGCTGGTGCACAGCTTGTTAATCGTTCACTTGCCGGAGAAACTATCACCTCTGTTATTAAAGGAAAGGGGGAGGTTGTTCCCCGCATTAAATATGGTGCAGTCATTGGAGACGGCGCCATCTTGAGTCCAAATGTATCTGTTTATCCTGGAGTCAAAATCGGAGTAAACTCAATCGTCCTTCCGGGTACAATTCTGTCCGCGGATGTGCCTGCTAACACAGAAGCAAAAACCACTCATCAAGTCGCATTCCGTGAATTAGGTCCCACAAAGGAGAAAAAGACTTAAAGGCTTCTAAGGTTTCCCTCCCACTCGGTGACACGGAGTGGCCGTAGTTCTAGCATATGTTCTCATTCTAGCAAAATCCGGACGAGAATATGACATCATTGAAAGTCTGAAAGAATTCAAACAAGTCAAAGAAGCACGTACAACCTTAGGCTCCTGGGATATCATTACTTCTGTGGAATCTGAATCAATGGAAGACCTCTACGTTCTTGTAGAAAGAATCCGTGCTCTTCGAAATGTAGAGCGGACTTCAACGCTCATTACGAGATAATTTACCTCCTTCTAGCCTCTTGCTCTCAACCAGCTTATTTTTATCATCTCTTTTCACAGGAAGTACTACCGCATGGTATTCAAACCCTCATCCATTTCGAGTGAAGTGAACATGCATGTCGGAGATATCCTCCACACCATCTGAAGATACAAGTTCGTTGGAAGAAAGAGCTGGTGATGCCAAGTTCTTTTTATCACTCGGTAGCGGGACTTTTATTTTTTTAGGGATCCTTCTTCTCCTTCCATTCCTGGTTACCTCACTCGGCGTCCTCCTCTTCGCTCCTAACATTGCTCTAGCCTCCCTCATTGCGGGTTTAGGTTATCTCCTCCCTGGAATTGTGCTCTTCATGTGGGGGCTCGGAAAAGTCTATCGTGGCAAAGATTTGACATTTCAGCAAGTTTGGCAAGCCCGCATCCAACGATCTGATGTCAAACGAACACTCCGCTTCCTCATTTTCGTAACATTCTTTGTAATTCTCTTAGTCGTCCCAGTCCTACTTGGTCTCTCTATTCTTGACATCATGAACACCATTATCGAATGGGCAATCGCGGTTTTTGGTCCCTTGGGTATATACCTTGGTGTCTTCATCATCAGCATCTTTGGCAACTTCACCGTAATTTTTCCCATTCCCTATTTGTTTATTCTACTCCTCATCGCACTCCAGCCTGGTTTCACCCTCCTCGACGCACTACTTCTCGGCATAATTGCTGGTGCAGGTGCAGCCATCGGTGAGACCGTAGCTTGGCTCCTGGGACGAACCCAAAGTGAATCCTTAGAAGAATCCCCAACCGGACAGCGAATCCTCAAACTCCGCGAGCAAATTGAACGTGGCTATGGCGGATTCTTCATTTTTATTTACGCTGCGACACCCCTACCTGATGATATTCTCCTCATCGCCCTTGGAGCTACAAAGTATCCCCTTTGGAAAGCAGTTCTCTTCTGCTTCTTTGGAAAAGTAGCATTGGCCCTGATCATAACCTTAGGAGCGTTAAATCCTCTCCTTCAACCCATTTTACTCCAAATCTTTGGTGGTGGGTCCGACCCCATCATGGATACCGTTTACCTTATCATTGGCATAGCCTTGATTGGTTTGTTCTTTTTACCTTGGGAATCACTCCTTCGGAAATTACGAGGAATCTCATGAGAGCTGTAATAAGTAAATCCGCTCCATAAAACCCAGCATCCGTCCTTCCGCTATCACTCGAATTCCAAATGCTGCATTTCTGATTAACTTGAAAATCTCTGATAGGACTGTTGCAGAACTTAGTAAAATCTGAATCTTACCCTCATCTTTAAGCACCTCTCGCACTCCATCTAAAAATTTTTCAAGAAGTTCAAAATTCGGACCTGCAGACCATGCCTGGGCTAGCCAACTTCGCGGCTGAAATGCCAAATATGGAGGATTGAATAAGACCACATCAAATCTCTCTCCATCCACAGGAGCAAACAAGTCTCCCAACAGGACACGGACTTTCTTTTCCAGATCATTCAATCGCATTGTGGTTTGGGCACACTGAACAGCATATGGATTCACATCAGTGGCCGTCACTGACTGTGCGCAAGAAGCGGCTGCTGCCGCAATAGCTCCTGAGCCAGTCCCAATCTCCAATACTCGATTTTCCGGTTTAATTTGCATGTGCTGAATGAAGAACTGTGTAGTTCGACCCGTAATCGGATTAAAGACCTGCGGGCAAATCTGAACCAGTAATCCATTCATCTTACGAATACTAGGTTTCTGGGTTCGGCGATGCAATAGTTGTAATATCCACGTAATTACCCGTGGATATTGGGACTGCGACAAGATCGATTGCGTCATCTCACAGCATTTCAGCTTCTAAAAGGATAATTGTTTAGTTTTCCCCTAAATCTTCTGAGAACAGAGCTGATGCCCCACAAGGTTTTAAACCATACAGTCTAACTTGAACCTGAAACAGTATGGCATTCGGCGGATTCGACTTTCTAGCAGCAGAAAAAGATACGACTAAAAAAATCGAGGAGCTCGCAAAAGTCCTCGAACGGGTTGCAACCATCTTTTTGAATGGTGTGGGATCTCTCGAAAAACAAATGGAAGAACTACGAACCCGCCTCTCGAAAATTGAAACACAAGTTGATACTGTTCTCCGAATGGGAGGGCCAAAAGGCACAGCTCCTTCTGCACCCTCTTTGTCAACTCCACCCACGCCAGCAGATACTCCGGCAAGTCCTGGGCTGCCACCGGCACCCTCTGGACCTAGCTCCTCACCTGGTCTTGCAGCACCTCCTCCGCAAACACCTACTTCTCCGATGGGTGCGGCAGCATCAGGTGGCTTTGGAATTCGGGCTCAAATGCAGGGTGAACTCCAATCATTCCTCGCTCGACGCCGGGCGGCACTTGAATCAATGATGGAAAACGAGGACTAGCTCATAGAGCAATTCATTTCTTCTCAAAGAACTTACTCAAGTCTTGTTGTCCACTCTCAGGCTTTGACTGGTCTCCTGAATCGAGTACTTGTTTTAGTTTTTGCATATCGACTTGGAGCTCAGAAACCAGATCCTGATTATATAATCCTGCAGCAGGATGGTACATCACAATATACGTTCGTCCACCATGGTGGAACGTTTTTCCATGCATCGCTCCCATACGCACGGTGGTCTCCAGAATAGTCTCAGCAGGTACACGTCCAACCAATGCAATAATTTTCGGTTGGATGAGATCCAATTGACGAATGAGATACGGATAACACGCCCTTCGTTCATCGGCTAAGGGTTGTCGATTTTCCGGAGGACGACACTTCACGATGTTGGTGATGAATACTGAACTTCGAGGAATCCCTGCCTCTTCAAGCAACTTTGTAAGTAATTTACCAGCAGCTCCAACAAAGGGTTCTCCTTGAAGATCCTCATGGCGTCCAGGGGCTTCTCCGATAATTACCAATTGAGCACTTTGGGGTCCAACTCCAGGCACTGCCTGGGTTCGGGATTCAGCTAATCGGCATTTCTGGCAGTCAAGGATTTCTTGTCTAATCTTAGTCCATTCGGGTGCTGCCATGGTTCACCATCTACTGTGCACTACACGGTAGGGAGTGCTTTTCTTCCTCTTAATGCTATTCACTTTCAATAGTAGCAGCGCGAAGTCGACCTCGTTTCCGAACAGCGTAAAAGAGGACCAAGACAAGAAATAGGCCCGCTGGAAGGATAACAGCGACAACTTTGTTGAGGAGCAACATATCAACCGGGACAATGACATCTTCGCTGCTGATTAATTCGTCAAAATAGTAGATAGAAACGTTTGCTGGAAACATTCCAAAATCATACACATGGGAGACATTCGGCATCAGCGGTATTGCCAGCTGGTTATTTCCTGGGGCTAGCTCCACATCCTGCGTAGAATTTACAAATTTTGGTCCAAAAACCTCAACTCGAACTGATCGTGTTCGGTCCGCTCGATTTTCTATTGAGATCAGAAGTAGACCAGGTTGTCCTTGGGAAAAGACGGCTCCGGGCACAACACTGGTAATTGTCGCGACAGGTGAAACGGTAATCTGGTATTGGTTAAATAAGAATGAAAACCCGCCTACAACAATCTCAAAGGTGGCAATATGAAGACCAATTGTTGCGGATTCGTTTACTTCATAGTCAACGATCACGGTGATTGACTCTTCTGGTCCAATCGTGAAGTTCACTACATCACTTAGCGGATTAATTGGATTAATACTGCGAATTTCGCCCGATTCGTCTGAAAACTGCGCATATCCATCAAAGGAAGTGTTTAATAAATTGCGAACTGTTGCTTGGACTTGGCCCCTATAAGCTTGGACCACTTCAGAAGGAACCTGAACATCAGTGACCTGGATGTCAGGATCTGCTCTGATAGGTGTGAAGCTCTGCAAACCCACAATTGTGGTAAGGAACAACACGGCAATCAGTAAAGTACAAATGCGGACTGACAGTTTCACTAGTTGGCCACCTTGCAGTTACTGTTCTTTGGGCTCAGAGCCAATGTCAGATGCGTCTTTTAAAGTCTTTCTGCATAGGAAGTATTGGAACGATGTAGTTTTCATGGTGTGCAATTTAATGGGGGGCTTTGGCTTCGATATTCGATAGGTTTAAATAGGATAGTATTACTGCTTTGTCAGACTATATATAGTCACGCTATATATTTGGAGCGATATTATATGAACGAATCCCCCACCGATAAGACTCACGATAAACTACGCGAATGGACGCGTGAAATCAACAGAGGCATTCTTGAGTTCTGGGTACTCACCCTACTCCGACAAGAAAGCCTTTATGGAGCACGAATCAGCGCCTTAATCGATGAAATGTCGGCGGGACGGATTCAAATGGAACCCGGAACCATCTATCCTTTACTCAGT
>JABXGS010000050.1 GCA_016550425.1 archaeon | reverse complement strand
GATTCCTGCAATTACTGAAAAGAGAATGGCTTCAATGGGGAAGCCTGGAATCGGGGGCGGTGGTGGCGTGGTTGTTGGTTGGTTGGTCACTGTCACTGTGATACTATCAGACGCAGAATTGCCAGCGGTATCATAGGCGGTTGCAAGAATTGTATGGCTGCCATCGGTTGTGCTCGTGGTATCCCAGCTGTATGTATAGGGGGCAGTTGTATCATCGGCTACCGAGGTTCCATCAATGAAGATTTCAACGTGGGCGATACCACTGATGGTATCACTAGCGTCTACGGATATCATGATAGTGTCATTAAGTTCTGCTCCGCTGGTGGGTTGAGTGATTGAAACCACGGGGTCTTCAACCTCTGTAACCGTGTAGCTCCAATAGCTTCCGCCATCTAAAGCTATCGTGCGCAGACCCCAGGTGTCATTCGCTGAAAGGTAGTATTCAACATTCGTGGCATACACTTGGCTTGGAATATTCGCAGTAAAAGTGACACCAGTTTGATGGAGTAAGGTTTGGGTTTGCCAACCTCCTGCATTTATTCGATAATGGAGAAGGAGCGCATCTGCGTCTAGGTCCTGGTCTTCGATTTCAGCAGAAATCTGGACGGGGTCGTTATGGATTGGACTCGGTGGGTTCTGGACCACGTTGGATATCCGTGGTGCTGGATCATCGTAGAGATAGAGATCATCAAAAAGGAATTCTACTCGTCCTCCACCCGATGTCACTGCATCAATATACGCCATCACAATTTTTGTATCAGGCAGACTTCCAAATACTGCTTCATAGTCATGATTCAAGTCGCGATGGAGCTGGAGCCATGAACCTTGTGATCCAACATTTGTGACATTGAAATTCGCATATAATGTCGAGTTCGGTGGAAGTTCCATACTCACAGTTGCAAAATAATAGGACAGATGCTTTCCATTTTCGAGTTGAATGTCAATGTCGATGAAATTGCCCGATAGTGCTGAGAAGTCCTCTATCCGCCACATGAGGTCAAGATAAGTTTCTCGGGACCCATTCAAGGGGCGTCCACGTATGTTTTGCATGACTGTCAGTCCACTGAAAGGACTCAGTGTGATGTTTGCGGCCTTCGAACCCGAATACGCGGTACCCGTCACAGTCAACTGTGAATGGTTTAGGGACCCCCATCCTTGTATGTGCTGACCGATAGGCGGTTGGTCCTCATGGTTCCCGCCGTTAATAGCGCTCGCTTCCAAATTCATGGAATCAATAAGAAGCGACGTCTTTCCCCCAGAATTTCTGGCTTGGACAAAGCATGTTATTGAATTTATTACCACACTATCAAATCCACGTGCGGCATGCATATCTGCCCATACGTCTCGTTCAAAGAAGACCCAACTTCCTGTTGTATTCATCGCCGGTGCAAAGAAGTAGGTGTCCCATGTGGAATTTGGATAGATAAAGCTCACTCCTGCATGACCAAGAATATAATGTAGATAAAACGAACTCGAGGGTGCAAGACAGTAGAAGTACACGTCTGCAAATTCATAAGTATCCAGTGATTCGAAGTTGAGGAACCACCAAAATCGAAGAACACCATGATTCTCCGAACTAATCTGAGTTTCAATCGTCTGGTAACAAAATGCCAAGCTTGTGTTGCCTTTCGATGGTGAAGTAAGATTCATGCTCCATAAACCGCGATATGCTGCACTGTTTTGCTCGATGATTGCAGCATCATACCGCCCTGAGTTTCCACCCCACCCAGTAGCTACTGGATCATTCAGATTTCCATTACGAGTGGTTCCACCAACCCAAACATATCCATTGGTTTCGTTAATCAGTTGAAAATCATCTAAAAATCCAACCATGTTGTTCGCAATGTAACCATCGGCGTATAGGTCGATGAAAATGTTCTCGACAGTAAGTGAGGGATCAATCGTGCCGGGCCACAAGGGAATCGCAAGGTAATCTGCTGTGATGTTGCGACTAAAGAAGTTCCACTGGTTTAATGGGTAATCTAAGAAAAATGTTCCCGAATTGGTTGAGTTCGAATACGATTGTGTTCCATTCAAAAAGTAGTTCAGATAACGTCCATCATTAAAATTCACGCGGGTCCGTAAATAGTCGTTAATTGGGTCTAAGTTCTGATTTAGTCGCCAATAGAAGCTTATAGATAGATTATCTGCATCTGCTCCAAGACTGCGTTGAACCCAATAAGAACTGGCTGACCGACCATTCGGCGCATAAGCTGAGATGCCTCCTGAATAGGCACCCTCATAGACATAAGCCGGATTCGAGCTACCATCCTCAAACCACCAGTACTGAGAACCGGGCGCGTACTCACCCCACTCATCAGCATCAAGTTGTGTGTTCCACTCTTCAAAATCAGGATTAGCTATACGATTCATCGTCCAATTCACAAGCCCCAAATCAGGACCTGGGGCAGGTACCGTATTCGAATCCATCTCAGACTCAAACTGGGAAAAGTTCTCACCCGACTTCGGCGCCGGTAACTGCGCCAAATCGATATTCAGAAATGCTAAAGATGGCAACACCAATAATGAAACAAACATTAAGTTAACGAGGAGTCGCCTCATAACCAAACCTCCAAGGCGTTAATGCTCTAAAGCTCACACGTATGTAAAAAGTCTTTATGCTACAATGAACACAAAGTGAAACATGTAACGGGTGTTGAAAAAGAAGAGAAACGAGGGCGGAACGCCCTCTAAGTTATGAAAACTATAGCTTCTCGCCACATTCAGCGCAGAATTTGCCTTTTGCGGGGGCTCCGCAGTTTGGACAGAATTGCTTGGCTTTGCGCCGTTCATCGACTTGTTTGCGGATTGGTTTTCCACACTCCGCGCAGAATTTTGGTGGTTTGTTGCCTTTGAGGGGCATGGCTGCGCCGCAGTGTGGGCAGGCAACGTGGGTGATGCCTTGTTCTTGGGGTTTCTGGGATTGTCGCATCATCTCGGCGAGTTGTGGGATGAGGACGATTCCTGCGCCTGCACTAGCGGATCCACCACCTTGACCGAGAGCTTCGGCGCTGCGGCGCATGGTTTCAGCGGTGAGGACTTCTCGACCACTGACACCCTGCACTGCAAAGAAGAGGCGCTCCCGGTATTCGGGGGAGGTGTCCATTCCGGCAAAGGCCATATCCAAGAGTTTGAGGCCATATTCTTCGAATTTGTCGG
>JABXGS010000255.1 GCA_016550425.1 archaeon | reverse complement strand
AACCACGCATTTTATAAGACCCAATGGAAAGGAGTTCGCCTCAACAGTCACAAAATGTATGAGACTGGGCGTCCCTTGGGGGCTATTGTGTGTCAAGTCAACGCAAAGTGTTTACCTGCAAAACCATCACCATCATTCTGATTTGTTCTTTGATTTTAGGGATGATGTTTAGCGTCGTACCTTGGCTTCAACCCAACGGTGGTCTGTGGGCTGATATTCCCTGGGCAAACCTTCCACCATACTCAGCTGAGACCATACCCGGATTATCGGATGAAGTTCATATTGTTCGTGATGCCTGGGGCGTACCTCAAATATTTGCCAATGATATCAATGATTTGTATCTAGCCTGTGGCTATGTCCATGCCCAAGACCGCCTGTTCCAGTTGGACTTGTTCCGACGTATTGCATTAGGAAGACTATCCGAATTGTATGGCCCCACTTACATTGAATTGGATCTACTCTATCGCCAATTAGGCTTTGGTGCTGCTGCTAATGCCTCGATTCTACTCATCGATCCTACGGTTGTAGATCTATTGAAAAGTTATGCCACAGGTATTAATCGGTATATAGAAACGATTGGTTCGAAAATCCCGTTAGAGATACGAGTGCTTGGCTACTTCCCTGAACCATGGAACGAGACGGATACTTTAGCTATCGAACGGTATATGGCTTGGCAACTCTCAGCAACCTATGCCTTTCAAGATTTGGAGATGGCCAACCTCATCGATACTTATGGAGCGGACCTAGTCTTCACGGATTTGTTCCCCGAAGTCCAATATAATGATGGATTCATCGTTCCTTCCCCTGCTCTTCCAGAACACCTCAAGACAGCCGCTGCATCCCTGGGCCAACGACTCGAAGATGTGCAAAATGAGAATCCTGCTCCGTTCTCGGGTGCTGGGAGTAATTGTTGGGTGATCAACGGTTCTCATACTACAACCGGCGCCCCGATATTGGCAACGGACCCCCATCTCACCATGAGCCTGCCGCCTAGCTGGTACGAAATCCAATTAGTCACCCCAGGATACAATGTCCAAGGAATTACCTACACAGGCATTCCCTTCGTCTATCAAGGACACAATCCAAACATTGCCTGGGGATGGACGAGTATGCTTTCCGATGTGAGTGATTTCTACTATTATCTGTGGAACCCCAGTGATGCCAGCCAATACTGGTGGAATGGAGGCTGGAATAGCATTGAACAACGCAACATCACCATTGTAGCTCGTGTCGAAGGCGGATTTGCTCCTGTGGAAGTCACCCTCAACTACACCGTCCATGGACCCCTCTTTGATGAAGAGAACGGTCGATTTGCCCTAAAATGGACTGGGGCTAATGGATCCCTAACCACCGAGGCTCTCTATGAGGTTGGACTCGCCACAAACCATGCCAGCTTTCTTTCTGCCATCCAAAAGATCGAAACCCCAAATCTCAACTTTCTGTATGCTGATACTACCGGAAACATCGCCTACCACGCAGCTGCGGCGCAACCCATCCGAGGTCCCGGACAAGGACCCAGCCCCCTCAACGGTTCAGACACAACTACCAGTTGGCAAGGCTTTATCCCCTTCAACCAACTTCCCCAAAGTTTGAATCCTACATCTGGCTTTCTTGTCTCTGCGAATAATCGTCCTGTCAACTCTAGCTACCCTTACTATTTAGGATATGATTTTGATACTCCCTATCGAGCAAACAGGATTACAAACCTGTTAAACACAACAGCAACTTATTCACTTCTGGATATGGGCGTTATCCAGCAAGATGCCCTATCCCTTCACGCCATGGCGATCAAAGATATCGTCGCATCGGTAGTGCTTGCAACAGTTTCTGCCAGCTCAGAACCAATCACGCATGCGGCAGCCACCGCTCTTCAGTCCTGGGATGGAAGCATGGATACAGAGAGCATCGGTGCGACTATATGGTCCAGCTTTTCTCCAACCTTCCTGAACGCAACCTTTTATGACGAATACTTCATTGCTGGGATACCTGATGGTCCGTATCCATCTATTGCAGTCTTAGATAATTTCACGATCATGAACTATGATCGTTGGTTCAATGATGTGTCACAATCAGGGAACCAAACCCGTGATGACATCATTCTAGCGAGCTTCACTGAGACCATCGAATTTCTAACAGAAAATCTTGGTCCTGATACGGCAGCTTGGCAGTATGGACAGATTCACTTACTTTGGATACAACATCCAATGGCTGATAACTTTGCCTATCTTAATGGTCCTCGAGTTCCAGTCAACGGTAGCGAATATACCGTAAATTACGCTCCTGGCTATCTTGTAGCAACTGGAGCCAGTTACCGACTGATTATTGATGTTGCAGATTTCACGAACTGCCGTGGAGTATTACCTGGTGGACAACGGAGCAACGGGTATTCACAAAACTATCAGGACCAACTGGGTTTATGGATCGTCGGAGAATATCATATTTTACCATATCATTCAGCACTCGGGGAAATAACCGAGTTTACCTCAATTTTCCATCTTCTTCCGGGGTGATACCATGTCTGGGGAAATTAGCATGGAAAATGTCCGAGCCTTCTTCCGAAGGAAACACAACATCCTGATAGGATTTCTCTTCTGTTTCTTCATTGCCCTATTCATCCAATTTTCCGGGCAAGGAATCCTCATCGTCATCGCAGGAATCCTTGCTGGCTTTCTCATGAAAAATACCCTCCGCGCCATCATTATCAGCTTCCTAGCCGGATTCCTTGCCTGGCTCACTCTATTCGGGATTATGGCCGCTAGTAGCACAAACGCCTTCATTAACGCCTGGATTCTTGTCGGACAACTGATACCAGCCCCACAACTCTTTGTCGCCCTTATTGGAGGCGTCATCACCGGCGTCGGAGGGCAACTTGGCGCCTTGTTTGCTGAAATCATCTATCCACCAGCCGATGATCTGGGACTCCCACCGGGACCTGAGCGCATCCCCACTGATGAGCTGCCCAAACGAAAACGCGTTAAACGCAAGCAGACTAAACGGAAGAAAAAGAAGAAACGCTACTAGCCACCCTTTTCTTCGACCTTTACGCATAGCGGAAGATACAAATAACCACACTACCGTGAACCTGCGAGGTTCCCTCAAATGGCGCCACACCATTCCTCTGAATCATCAAGCTCTAATCGAACTCATCAGATAAATTCGCAAATCCAAGACGTGACTAACGAAGACGAAGAGATACGTCGTCAAGCCATCCGATCCCTGGGACAACTCGGATCAGAAGCATGCACGGCTCTTCCTGCATTACGAAAAGCTCTAACCAACACCGACTTTATCACGCGCCTCGAGGCAGCCATCGCCATTGGATTTATTGGAACTAAAGAAGAGACCGAGTATCTGCTCCCCTTACTCGATGACGAAGAGGAGGCAGTTCGATTCCAAACCATCAGCGCGCTAGCCTTCCTCAAAGACTCTCGTGCAACACCTGAATTGTTACATCGTTATGATAATGAAACCATCCATGTACAGGACCAAATTCTTCGAGCACTGGGTCACCTCGGTGGCGCAGATGCATATGATCTTTTAGAGAGAGAATTGAAAGCACAACACTCCACCGTTCGAACTGGAGCTGTCGTCGGATTAAGCTTCCTAGGTGATCAGCGAGCCTTCCCCCTTCTAAAAGAAGTAGCCGAGACTGATTCAGACGAAATCGTGGCTCATGAAGCAAAAATAGCCTTACTCCAACTGCAAAAAACCTCTCGGCAAGATGCAAAAAACTAACAAAATGAAATAATTATTCGGAGTTTTCATGCACAGACAAAATTGAGGCATATCCGACCAATTATGCTTCTCTCTCTAAAAGTAGGTACGAATTACCTACTCCGACAACCCTCCAGCCAAACTTTGCCATCAGATTCGCCGCCTCAATAGCACTATAGAGTTTATTGCTAATACCCTCATATGTCCAAATAGCGACGTATCGTGATTGTATTCCATCAGGATTAACCTTTCCTGATAGAATATCTTTAGACCGAAAAGAAACTTTTTCAGACATAAGAATACACCCTCCCTCAATCTAAGAGATTACATTTCAGTTGACTTAATCTAGTATTTATCTATTTAAGAAAATGAAACAGAGAAAAAGGGGCGGGCGGAAAATCACGTTTTGCTTTCCTGTTCAGGTTAAGCTGCTTCGCTATCAAGCAGCTGTCGGCCCTTGTCCGTTAGATCAAACCAAACGTGGTAGACGCCTCGTCGTTCGTTGATGAGGCCGATTTGGGTAAGTCGTTT
>JABXGS010000254.1 GCA_016550425.1 archaeon | reverse complement strand
ACATACGCAAGGAGTATGAAGCCAAAGATACACAGGGATACAATATCAGAGACTAAGGTTACTGTTAGTATAACAAGTAAAATCAGTATAAGGAATTTTGTTAACGGATTGAGTCGATGAACAAACGACTTTCGCTGTAGATACCCGAAAGACGAGGTTCGCATTTTCACTTTAAGATACCTCCTCTGTGATTTGCGATTCCGGCCAATCGGCTGTGGCTTCGACTTGCGCAATGTATTCTAGACCTTGTTTTATTGGAGCATCAAGTAGAAGGCGCCCTTCGAAGAGGAAAAGAAGGCGGTGACAATATTGCTTAGCAATTGCGGTATCATGGGTTGCCAGGAGAACAGCAGTTCCTTGAGCTACTTCTTTCCGAACAACTGTCATCAGATTATGGACATTTCGATAGTCTTGCCCGATGAAAGGTTCATCGAGCAATAGAAGCTTTGGCTGATGAAGGAGGATAGAGGCAATCGTAAGCCGCCGCTGTTCACCAAGACTCAGTGTGTAAGGCGATTGGTCCCGGTATGCATGTAACCCAAAGAGTTTCAGTAGTTCCATTGCACGCTCCTGAGCTAATTGCGGTTCTGGAAAACCAAGGTGTTTTGAGGCTAGAAGTACCTCCTCCTGTACTGTGGGAGCAAATAATTGGTGAATCGGGTTCTGGAAGACAAAGCCAATACTACGAGCTAGTTGTGAAGCTAACTGATTATGAATTGTGTGACCTTGAAGAGATATTGAGCCTGAATCGGGTCTGAGTAATCCCATAATTTGGAGTAAGAGAGTGGATTTTCCTGAACCATTTGCTCCCATAAGCGCAATAATTTCCCCAGGTGGCACTGAGAATGTTATATTTTGTAAGGCTGGTTTTAGAGCGGATTCTTCCTCGATGTGGGGATATGAAAAATTCAGTTGATGGATATGTAACATATCTTGTTCATACTGCGATGAGCTTGTGGTTGGGTCAGAATAGATTGAAAGATTTAATGCTAAGCCCAATTCCGTCAAGATCGTGGGATGGATCGAAAGTTGATTTGGTGTGTTATCATAACAAATAGAACCTTTGTTCAGCAGGATAAAACGGGAAGCTAAAGAGAGGAAAGGCTGGATTCGGTGTTCGATAACCAGAATCGTGATTCCTTGTTTGTGCAATGTAGTCATTGCTTTGATGACTTCGCTTGTGGTTTGTGGATCAAGTCGTGCTGTTGGTTCATCAAAGATTAAGATTGGGGAGCCAAGTCCGAGAAATGATGCGATCACGACTTTTTGTTTTTCTCCTCCTGAAAGAGTGTGAGTATTGCGTTGGTAGAGATTTTGTGCATTCACTGTCGTGAGTGCCCATTGAAGTTGTGCCTGAATTTGTTTTGGAGGGAATTGGAAGTTTTCTAGACCAAAGGCGACTTCATTAGTAACTTGAAGAGTAACCAGTTGGCTGTCAGGATCTTGTTGGATGAGACTAATTGAACGAGCTAAATGACGTATTGAGTGGCTTTGAGTATCATGACCTGCTATGATAATGGAGCCTTCAAAGGTTCCTGGATACTCCGTTGGAATAAATCCGGTGAGACAGCGTGCAAGGGTGCTTTTTCCACTGCCACTCGGTCCGGCTATAATGATGAATTCACCTGAGTGAACTTCGAAATTAATGTCTTGGAGGGCTGGTTCATCGGATCCTTCATAGGCGTAGGTAAGGTTTGATACCTGTATACAGGGAGCAGGTGAAGCGGAGAGAGAGTTAGGAGATGACAAGGCTGACAACCTTTTCTACCCAATACCATCCGGGAAAATTCTTCGCCACAAGCCGGAGTCCATCCTCAACTACTAGGATAATTTCTTCATCGTTCAATATATCATCGAGGGAAAACGTCGCACTATATCCATCTGAAGCTAGTACCTGAAGGGTGTTGGAGGAATTATAAGGCTGAGCATCGGCGAGAATTAAAGCGAGTGGGATTCCGGTGTAATTCTGAGGGGGAAGTTGGGTTACAGAACCGATGAGTTGAGCTTCGAAGGTAACCTCTTGATCAACGTATGCAAAGTACGAAAATCGAAATGGTTGTGCCACTTGTCCAACAACATCACAACTTAGAGGATCAATAGCAGGGCGCCATACAAATACAGCATAAAGGCTAACACCGAATGTAATTACAATGAGAAAAATAAGAGCAGAAAGCCTATACGGTCCAAGACGTTGCCAAATTGATCCTTTAGTTTTTTCACGAAGCCCATTTATTGAGGAGCGATAGATACTGGATTCTAGCACTAGTTTAGTAGTTGCATGACCGAAGTAGCCACTAAAAATGATGCCTGATGAAAATGCAAGTATAAGCAAAAGCGCGAGGAATATCAGAGGTGCCCCAGAAAAGAAGAAGAGCTGAAACACAACGACGTTGGAGGCGGAAGCAAATCCTCCTATGATAGCCCACATCGCTAATGAATCTCGTTGACCAATTGCATAGAATCCGACGTCTATTATGATTCCTTGAATAAGGCTGACTAAAACAACGATTAGTCCGTGAGCACTTCCAGTGAACAATTCAACAAAGCCTTTTAGGAGGCCTGTGGCAGTTGCTGCTCCTGTTTTTCGGATAAGTCCCATCGCTAATATAATCCAAAAGACATGGAGGCCACTAAGAAACTGTCCAGCCCCGAATGGGGTTCCGATGGCAGTATTCAAAAGAAGCCCTAGATAACCAACAAAGGTGCTCAAGGCACCACCAAGCGCACTTAGTACTGCAATAGTAACTAAATCGCGTGTCCCAAAATAATAGGAAAAATGGTTACTGGCCATTTTATCACCGTATATAGTTAGCTACGGAGGGAAACTATCTCGAATAATTTCAATTGTGCAGACATTTTTTACCCAACGGGCACTCCCAGACCCTGAATACCAAAGGGGATGTGTGGTTTGACTTGCATCATCATTACTATAACCTCCATCCGGTGCTAGAAAGGCTAGACGTAGCCCATCTACCCATTGAGGAACTATTACACCGTTGTAGCCATATGCTAGAATGAGATCCCCTTGAATTGCCTTTATCGAGCTGTTGGGATAGAGATTATAATAAGCAAATAATTGATGGTATCCATCATTCGCACTCACATTAACAACGTCATCATCATCGATTGTTGTTATTAATTCAAGAATGACTGATAACGCAACACCCAAGTATGTACCATTACCCCTCCAATTCCCTGATAATCCTTGATAGGCAGAATAGCCTTCAAGACTATCCATCAAGGCAAGATCCACCAGATACACTGTGTACTCTTCTGTACCATCGATAATTTTCAGATACCCATCAATGTATAAATCAGCAAGAATTTCGATTGAAGCCACATTAGAAACCCAACGCGCCCCCGCACTCCCAACAAACCAAGATATGTGAGTTGTCTGATTGGCATCATCATTGCTATAAGCCCCATCTGGTGTTAGAAAGGCAAGACGCGGTCCCTGACTCCAAGCAGTGGGTAAAGTGTCATTAAACGAATAAGCTAGTATCAACTCACCTTGCACCGCCGCAAAGGTCGCATTCGGATAAAGGTTGTAATAGGCAAAGTCCTGAGAATAGTCGTCCGTCGCGTTCACACGAATTATATCGTTAGCATCAACGTTTGTTACTGATTTAATGACGTCTAATAGCGGAACACCCACATATGTGCCATTACCACCCCAAGTCCCGGTTTGTTTCTGGTAAGCTGAAAAGCCTTCAAGACTATCCATCAAGGCAAGATCCACCAGATACATCGTGTGCTCTTCAGTACCATCAATTATGGTGAAGTGTATGGAGCCGCCGATGTAAGTATCTTGAAGCACTTCGATTGAAGCCACATTAGAAACCCAACGCGCCCCCGCACTCCCAACAAACCAAGATATGTGAGTTGTCTGATTGGCATCATCATTGCTATAAGCCCCATCTGGTGTTAGAAATGCAATTCGGGGTCCATCCTCCCAATCCGTTGGAGTGGTGTCATTAAACGAATAAGCTAGTATCAACTCACCTTGCACCGCCGCAAAGGTTGCATTCGGATAAAGGTTGTAATGAGCAAAATATTGGGTATACCCATCGGTAGCATTGACCCGGATTACATCATTCGAATCTATTCCGCCAACAAGTTCAACGATTGAGGCTAATGTCGTGCCAGCATAGTTTCCTCCACCTCGCCAATTTTCAAATTGATTCTGATAAGAAGAAATGCCTTCTGTGGAGGGTAAGGTGAGGAGCGTCGAGTAATTGAGATAGAGTGTGGTTTCTCCATTGATTACCTGGATATCAACTTCTGCAGCTGGCGGTTGAAACGGGGGCGGAGATGTTAGGACGCTAATTCCAACGATAGCGCTAGCCGCGGCAATAATGGCTACGAGAACAATGACTAAACCGTATTTGAGATTCTGATTAGATTCTGACATGATTGAAACCCTTAGTACTTAGAGGATAGAGCAAAGATATGCACAAATGTGCATATCGTATGTTGCTCAAGCTAGAGTCACTTAAGCATTACGCTTCGATGTTAAGATAAAAGAAAACGAGGGAGGACACTGATATTCAAACGAACGAAATCGCATCGTTATCGGTGCCAAAGTTCATCTCGTCGTTTCTTGTCTAACTGCGGAAGGTCGTGCCAGAAGATGGATTTGTTCTTGATTGGTGCAACTTGTTTGAGTTTGAAGACCGCCATAGCTACGATGTTAATGAGAACGATGTTCATGAGGACGAGGGCAAAACTCAGCCCAGCTACTCCTAACTCGAAGTAAAAGAGCACAACATTGGCATGAGATAGTACAAATGCCGCATAAATAAGGTTCATTCCAGCGTTCACTGCAGGAGGCATTAATGATGCTGCGATAGCAACACCTACAAGGCTACCGATATCGCCCCGAGTCGCAGCGAGAGCCACGCCAGCCCCTGAAGCTGCGGCTACCACAACTCCTAGTGCTAATAGCCACAATGATGCCCGTGCAACCATTTCAGCGGTAGGCCAAGGCCAAGGCCACCCCGGGATGAGGGTCACGGGAATTAAAACAGCACCCATGATGAGACCCATAATGACTGCAATGAAAATACCTAGGGCTTCGTTCTTAATACCGGTCATCACAAGTCGTCGATCTTGGATTATTACCCCAAAGCTTAGACCGAGGATTGGACCCATGAGTGGTGCAAGAAGCATGCCTGCAACAATGAATACAGGACTGTTAGTTGCCAAGCCTATTGCGGCAATGATACAAGATACGACGAGAAGGGCTAAGAAGTCAAAGGAGAGCCTTGTACCTGAGGCAATTTTACTATAGATCTCTTCAACGGAAAGGCGTTCTGTTGGAGCAATACTAACTTGTTCTTCAGTCATTGGTTTGCTCGCTTCAACTGGAAGCACATCAATTATGCCATAATGCACTCCGACACCAATGGTTTCCAGATTAGCGAGAATCTTTGAGCTCTTTGATTCAGAGACACGGAAAATAAGCATGAACCCTGGTGCAGTGTGAATCTTTGCGATGTTACGCACTTGTTCTTTCTCTTCGAGGAATTCCATTACTTGTCCGACTTTTTCTTCGGGGAGCGTTATCTGAAATTGACGCATATGTATTCCCCCGCTCGATTACGAGCGTTTACCATCCTCAGGGTATCTGCGTATAAGGCTTACGTTTTTGACTAGATATCGAAGCAGTACTATGAAATTCGGAATGGCAGAACGCTTAATTAGCTGTGACGCAGTATTGCGTTGTATCCGCCACAATTTGAAGATGAAACAATCAACTCAGGGTGTAGATGCCGTGAAATCCAGAAGTTTGCTCATCAAAAATGGCTTCGTCGTTGATCCCAAAAACGAGATTTACGAAGTTAAGGACATTGCAACCCATGATGGAAAAATTGTCGAGTCCGTAAGTCCGGAATCCGCAGAAATTATTGATGCGGAAGGACGTATGGTGGTTGCAGGCGGAGTGGAGATTCATGCCCATTTAGCGACACCGAAGGTTGATTCTGGGAGAGTTCTTCGTTGTGATCAATCACGGATGGACCCGTATACCTATTCAGATATTTGCCGCGCTGGTGTTTGGGCTAGCGTACCACCCACCTTCATGACTGGGTACAAATACTCCCATATGGGCTACACCTTTGTGACGGAAGCGGCGTCCGCAGGTCTCGTGGCTCGTCACACCCATGAAGAGCTAGCTGAAATCCAACCCCATGATAAGATCATGTTTCCGCTTTTTGGGAACTATCAACTCATAATGGACTATTCCCGTGATAAAGAGTATGATAAGCTCGCAGCCTTTGTTGCTTGGATGCTTTCAGCAACAAAGGGCTGGGCCATAAAAGCCGTTAATCCGACAGGAGTTTGTGATTGGTCGTGGGGCGGTAATGTTGAGAAGCTTGATGAACAGATTGCCTGTTTCGATGTCACCCCCCGAGATGCTATCACCGGATTGTTGGAAGGTGCCGAAAGATTAGTTTTACCCCACTCATTGCATTTGCACGCCAACATGCTGGGGCGTCCCGGAAATACGGATATCACCATCGAAACCATGGAGCTAGCTAGTAACCGACCTGCAACGAAGCGAGCATCAGGATATAATTTACACATGACCCACATCCAATTTCACTCGTATGGCGGAGATAGCTTCGTGACCTTCAAGAGTGGATCTGAACCAATTGCTAAATATTTGCAAGCACACAAGAATGTGAGTTGCGATCTTGGCCAAGTTGTCTTCGCAGACACCACAACCATGACTGCGGATGGTCCGTGGGAGTGGATTCTCCGTGGAATCTCTGGGAGTCGATGGGTCAATGATGACATCGAAGTTGAATGTGGGGGTGGCGTAGTTCCCTATGTCTTTAAACGAACCTCCCGTGTGAATGCTGTCCAATGGGCTATTGGACTCGAAATCGCCCTCCTGGTCAATGACCCCTGGCGCGTTATTCCGAGCACAGATCACCCAAATGCAGGTACGTTCATTAATTACCCATCAATTGCAGCTTGGCTGATGAGCAAAAAGGCCCGCGAAGGTGTCTTAGCCACAATTAAGAAGTCCGCACATAAGCGTATGGACCTTCCAGCCATCGACAGGGAATGGACGATGAAAGACTATATCACCTCAACCCGAGCGGGACCCGCGCGAATTCTTGGATTACAAAACAAAGGCCAGCTGGGTGTTGGTGCAGATGCCGATATTTCGGTCTACAATTTGGATCCCAAGGAAGACTATGCCAAACACCCCGAGAAACTCATCCGAGGGCTATCACAGGCGTGGATTACAATCAAAGATGGTTGCATAGTCCAGAAAGAAGGGAAGATGGTGGCTACTCCAAAGGGCAGTACTCACTGGATTGATGCACAAATCGAGTCAGATTTAGCAAAAGAGGTTGAGAAAGATATTCGCAACAAATTCATGAGCGCATATACCATTGCCTATGAGAATTATCCTGTATCCAAGCGCTATTTGCATCGTTCAACAGCCGTTAAATTGGAGGCTAGTAGCTAGATCTGGTAATCAGCTTTTTCCTAAAACTTATAACCCCCGCAAGTATGCTGTGTCTGACTCCAGTATCAATAGTTGAAAGTGGGAGCTGGAGCGAGGTGTCATTAAATGGTTAAGGTTCGAGACTTCACACCAGCTGATGCAGAAGGGCTAGCCAAGTGTATCAATGAAAGTGAGGGAGGCTGGCCAGGTGGTATCACCGGAGGTCTTGACCATACTGCAGAGCATATCCTCGATGATTATGAAAAAGAGGTTAACATCACTTGGCTAATTGCTGTTACCGAAGACGACCAAGTTGCAGGCGTTTCGACATTACATCCCCACTTCGATGATCCTAAAGCGGCGTATCTCGGTTTCTTAAATGTGGGCGATGCTCATAGAAAGAAAGGATTTGGCAAAGCCCTCTTGGTTGAGTCTGTAAACCGAGTTACCGCTGAAGGCTATAAACGCCTATTTCTACATACCTGGGGAGGAAACCTCAATGCGGTTCCTGTCTATAAGCGGACAGGATTCTTCTGGCGCCCGGATACGCAAGTGCTAATGGAAAATTACATCCCATCCATTCTGAAACTACCTATTGCCCAATCCTTCTTCAAACACTACAATTGGTATGATACCTACATACGCCAAATCGAACTCAAACCCGATGAGATGAAACATCGAGAACTCAATGTGTATGAATATCGATGGAAAAAAGAGAATGAATTTCTACGAGTTGTAATCGATCGGGAAAGTCGGGGTCCTACACTAATAGAGAATAACGAATTAGTTGTTGAGTGTTGGATTGAAGAAGCTGAGCCTTCACTTGGTCTTCCAATACCAATTGCTTGGATGATTGAGAATAGGAACCCAGATACTCCCCTCAAAGGGACACTTACAGTGAAATTACCTAAAGGTTTCCAGTTAATCGAAGCTCCAGCGTCCAAAATCACCGTTCCTCCAAAGAAGTCGATAACTCTTAATGGGACAATACAAGGGCGAGTCGATATTGTACCGCCTCCCGATGATAAACCTGCTCTCACCGTTACATCCCAGATTAGGCTGGGGAATACACCAATTCACCTCCAAACAGGAATTCGCGCTAAGCACCCGATTCAAGTATCGACTGTTCCACCTTCAATCTGGTGTCGCCCAGGGAATAAGGTTTCAATCGTCATTTCATTGAAAAGCAACTTGAGAGAAACAGCCCATGGACGCGTTTTCATTAAAGCTCCTGAAGGTCTGCGTCTCTCTCAAAATGAATTTAGTGTAAGTCTCAAACCAGAGCACTACGCGGGAGTTGAAGTAAATGCAACTGTGGATCAGGCAATCGGAACACAAGCTTTACCCTTGAACATTCATGCGAATCTTGAAGTCAAGGGGCATTCACTGAAAACGAGAAACGAGACAAAATACATTCACTGCTTAGACCAAGGAGGAGTGCTGGTTACCCCCTACAAGGATAATCAACGACTTCAAGTCCAAACTGAAACCTTGCATTTCAGCATTAATCTAGCTAAAGGAGCTCATATTGACAATCTTGCTAATCGCCTCACCGGACGGATAAATATAAGATCTCATGCCCGGGAGAGCTTAGGTCCTCCGTTTTGGCCATCCGAGCAGATGCGCACACACTTCAAACATCGTATCAAACAGTCAAAGGATGGAACAACCCGTATCAAGACGTGGATGACCAGTACTCGTTATTCAGGGCTGGTTTTCTCCAAAACCTTCCTAGTGTCCGGTAATTCATCTGTGTTAGGCATCCAATATGGTTTCGAAAATACCGATCTGAAGCGTATTCACAAGGTAAAAATCCAACAGGGAAGCTTTGTCGGAGTCTGGGACCATCTTCATGTGCTCCCATTGAAAGATGGGTTGCTCCGAGAGGAATTCATTGAAGATGAATTCTTTGCATCAAATCGTGAAATTCCAAAGAAGGGTGAAGAATGGGCAGAAACGTGGTACTGCCAAGAATTACCCCATAAGGGTGAAGTCGTAGCAGTTTTGGTTCCTCCATCGCTTGTTTCTGAAGCAAAAGGTTTCGCGTTCATAGACTTCCAACTTAAGGTCCCTCCACTTGCTCCCAAGACGAAAATTGTCTTGCCTCCCATTTATTTGGTTACGGGAATGGGTTCATGGCGACACATTCGACGCCTTTGGCACTACTACTACTCAGAAGAACCCGAGAAAGCATTACAAAAAGAGCTGGAACCGTATCGAGCCATTGATATCCGAACCAAAGACTATCCCTTACTCCATGAAGCTAAATCCGAGTTATCGATTCCATTACAGATTCGGCACCTTGTCCATCGTCCACTCCTAGGAACCCTATGCTTTTCGGTACCAAAAGGGTGGCAAATAACTCCCAGGAGTTTGAAATTCAAAGACCTCAAACGGGGAAACCCCCTGTCTCTTTCAATCCAGCTACGAGCAACGAAAAAAACACTGACTGAACCTCAAGTTCTCCCCCTTACAGCTCATGTTAAAACAAAACTGCAAACCAGGACCTTCAAGATTCCCATAATCTTGCATCGAAAGTCAGGTAAAGTAACCATTACTCAAGAAACAGAACACGACCATCAAATCTACATGATAGATAATGGAAAATTCATCCTCAAAGTTGCACCAAGATTTGCAGGTAGTGTGATTGCTTGGGTAAACAAGGAAACAGGAACAAATTACCTGGAATCAAATTTCCCCACGGCAGGGCCAAGAGTTTGGTTTAATCCATGGTATGGTGGAATCCGCTTTGACCCCTTTGCAGCGGATCAACCTGGATGGTTTCAAACAAAACTCGATCGAGAACGCTGGACACTCAGTGAAATTCGTCGCCATGACTGGCATGGTATAGCCTTGAATGTGCGTCCGGACAAAGAAGAGAAAAAATTACGGGATTTAGAATTACAACTCCAGATTTTAACACAACCCCACAGTAACCTCGTCGCTTGTATTGGACAGGTTATCAATCAGACCCGTGCCCCCCGACAAATCAAACACCGCTATCAGATCGCCATCCCATCAAATAAGACCACTCCAAACCTCAGAACGGTTATCCCTCGAGCAACCACTGAATATCGTCGAAACCGCGTGAACACCCATGCATGGCCAACAACAACGAAACCCTATCTCGGTATAGAAAATGGACCTGATGATGCGACACTAGTGTTCGTACAAAAACTGAATCCAACCACAGAGATGTTTCTAGCGGACCTGAATCCGGAAATCATTTTATTTCAAACCGAAGAATTAATCGATATTGCACCAAAGGAAACCGTTGAACGAATTGGGTATCTTGTCGCAACTCAATTGCCCTGGGAGCAGGCTAAAGCCTATGCAGCACTTTCTAAGCTTCAAATTTGACTTTAGATCAAGCTTCTACTCCGATTTCATCTGCTTTTGTGAATAGAAGTTATACCACCTTTCAATAGTAAGTCCCATGCGCCTTTCTGCTTTCAGATCATAGGGAGGTTTTGGCCCTTGACCTTTTGCTTGTTGCACTTCGCGGAGCGTCCGCCCTTTAGAGAGTTGTTTCTGTATCCATGTTTCAAGTTCACGAAAATAAGCAAGTTGCTTTTGGATTTCTTCTTTATCACAAAGAGGGCCATGACCTGGAACAATCGTCTCAACCGGCATTTTAAGAATTGCTTCGAAGGCGTTCATCCATTCAATTGGATTGTTTGTCTGGTCACCAGCGTAGGGATATTCTTGACAAAAAACAAGATCCCCAGCAAAAAGGACTCGTTCTGGAATGCAGAAGACTGTTGAATGCCCTGCTGTGTGACCCCCGGTATGACGAAGCTCAATCTCATTGTCATCTCCCAGATAATAAGAATCGGTAAAGGTGTGAGTGGGTGTAATGATGCGGATATTTTCAAGTTGTTGGCTGAATTCAGGTTCGGTCTTTGCGTAGAATTGTCGCATTTCCTCCATACCCTTAGGAGACCAATTACCTTTGAGAAGGTCAGGATATAATTCGACCATCCGCGATGAAGCTATAAGCGGGTAATGTTGAAATTCTTGCGCCCCAAAGACATGATCGGAATGATAGTGGGTGAGAATAACATGGGTGATGGGAGAGCCTATGTGTTGCAGGATATGGTCATGAAATTCTTTAGCAATCTTAGGTGTCATCCCCGTGTCAATCACTACAAGATGATTGGGGATATGAATACATCCTACATTCCCATAGGTTGAACCATCAACAATAGCCCAAGTAGACTTACTGACTTGCTTAAGTTGCACAGGTGACATCTCCGTTTAGGGGAATGCCCTTATATTGAATATAGTTATTTTTACGTGTTCATCTTTCGTAAGAAGGAAAGACGTTAAGAGGGATTACTCGTCCTTATGGACATAATATTTTACCAGAGGTGCATCCAATGTCCAAGTTTCCACAAAAACGTCAACTCTTTAAGTTACAGATAATGGATTTACTCCTTCAATTGCCAGTTTCGGCAGGTGTTGCTGACGAGGTTGCCAGCGCAGTATTGAAGAAGTCCACACAGGAAACCCCTCGTGAAACCATTCGCGCTATGATACTGGATAATCTCCGCACCCATGACGTGAAAGCGGCGGAAAAACTCGAGCAGCGCTTTGAATTCGTTCAGGAAAGATTAACCACGGTTCAGCGCGAATCTGTTGGACCTGGAGAAGAAATCTATGATGAGAAAGCCCTAGATGAGTTACTTGAAGCAGATGAGATAACAGCAGCAGAGCTCTATTTCATGGAAGGCTATGAAGGTCATGCCTGGCAACGCAAAATCGACCATTTCGATACGGTATCGACCGAGTTAGCCCGAGATGACCGATATGAAGACTGAGATGCCTCCTTCAAATGACCAACCCTTTGAAACAATCGTGTTACCTGAAGATATTTCGCAATCCAAGCTTCGAATCGCGATTACAGTCATTGTATCGATCTTCATCATCATCCTTGTAATAATCGACCAGTTCCTTGGACTATGGCCTTTGGGAGTATATTGGATCCTTTTTTCCATGGGATTAATTATCTGTTGCATAGTAATCTTGGTGCTTTTGAGATGGAATGAGGGGCATCGAAGAGAAGGCGAGGAAACTTTTCTTGAAAAGTGGGGTGACGAGATTGGCTGGCCATTAATGATCCTTACTTTTACGATTCAATTCCTCATTCCCCAAGTACGCCCTATCCTCCTTGGTGCAATCCTTGGTGGAAGTTGGCTGCTTGCCATTTGGAATAGGAAGAAGAAGCAACAAAAATGAACAGATTAGTTCTCTTTGGTTATCGTTTCAATTATTTTGAATAGTTCCTTTGCACGTACGGGTTTCACTTGGAATACGGTAGCACCAGCTTCCATGGCTTCTGAGCGAACTGTTTCATCGGCGCTGACAAAGACAATTTTACTGTAAGCACTTATTTCTTGGATCATTTTGGTGGCACTAATTCCATCCATCCTAGGCATTCGATGATCCATGATGATAACATCTGGTTTGGGGTCCATTTTCAAAAATAGTTGGACTGCTTCATCTCCGTCGAAGGCGGAGCCGATGACTGTGTGACCCTTCATCGTGAAAAGAGCTTTGTAAATCTGATGAAGGTTCTCTTCGTCGTCAACGATGAAGATCGAAGCCATGGAATTCACTGTCCCTTTCACTTTGGGTTTTAATGGTGTACAATGTAGATTTCGCAGTATATCCCCGCTTGCGTTGTCCACTGATTGCAGAGGAAAATCTGGTTAATAGTGTTGTGTGTATCATTGGTTTACAGAGTCTCAATTTCGGTTTTCTGCATAAACGCTATGATAGGATTATATCGCTAACTAGTTTTGAAACAACTTAGAGGTTTACTTATTGTTTTTATTTCGTTATGTTCAGAGTTGCATTTTTCGGAGGATTTACCACTATGTTTGTTCTTCCGAGCTGACTAGAGGTTTGAATCGTTGCAAAAGCAGAGCATTGGTTACTACACTCACACTGGACAAGGCCATTGCTAGTGCCGCCCACTCTGGTCGGAGGTTAATTATCGGGAAAAGAATTCCTGCAGCGATAGGGAGAAGGAGGATGTTATAGATTAACGCCCAGAAAAACCCTTGTCGGATTTTTGATACTGTCTTTTTTCCTAGTTGTACTGCCGTGGCAACATCTAGGAGATTATCGCGTACGAGAACGATATCGCCGGTTTCTACGGAAACATCAGTGCCAGATCCTAGAGCTATGCCTACATCAGCCTGGGCTAGCGCCGGAGCATCATTGATGCCATCGCCCGTCATGGCAACCGTATGTTGTTCTGATTGGAGGTCCTGTATTACTTGCGCTTTATCACCGGGAAGCACTTCCGCGAAGACCTTTGTGATACCTACTTCTTGCCCAATTGCTTCAGCGGTCCGTTGCTTGTCTCCGGTGAGCATCACAACTTCGATGTTCATTCGTTGTAATGCACTGATAGCCTGAGCTGAATGTGGTTTGAGAGTGTCAGCAATGGCTACAAGGGCAAGGAGTTTCCCATCCTTTGCTGCAAAAATGGTGGTTTTGCCGTCTTTTTGCAGTTGGGCAATATGTGGTTCCAGTTCCCCAATATCGACCCCATTTGCTTCCATGTAAGTGTCATTGCCAACATCGATAGTAGATCCTGTAATTGAAGCTCTGATTCCTTTCCCCGTTACTGAATCAAAGTCATCGATTTCCAGGAATGAGATTTGATTGCTCTCAGCATATTGGACAATGGCGTGGGCAAGTGGATGCTCGCTGTATTTTTCAGCAGTTGCAATGAATGTAAGGGCTTCTTGAGAATCTATGTCACCTGCGGGAATAATATCGGTAACTGTGGGTTTACCTGTTGTGAGTGTTCCAGTTTTATCAAAAACCATAGTGTCGACCTGCGGGATAACTTCGAGCCCTTCTCCCGTTTTGATAAGGATACCGAGTTGAGCTCCACGTCCAATCCCAACCATTAAGGCAGCAGGAGTTGCTAGGCCCAGGGCACAGGGACATGCTGCTACTAGCACAGCGATTGAAAATCCTAAGGCTGTAACCCAGCTAAGTCCAGGATACCAAGGTGTGAAAGTAATTAGAATCAGCCAGATACTGAACACAATCACGGATAATAAAATGATAAAAGGCACAAATTTCTCGGCGATGGCGTCAGCCTTCCGTTGGATAGGAGGTTTGTGTGTCTGGGCTTCTTCAACCATCCCGATAATCTGAGCCAGCACTGTATCGGAGCCTACTTTTGTTGCTTCGATTATGAGAATTCCTGTTTCGTTTAATGTTCCTCCTACCACTTCATCATCAACTTTCTTACTTACAGGGAGGGATTCACCGGTAATCATAGCCTCATTCACCGATGATTGCCCCTCAATGACGTAGCCATCCACAGGAATTTGTGCCCCAGGACGAACAAGAAGACGATCTTCTACAACAACCTCTTCAATAGGAATTGTAAATTCTTCACCGTCTCGAAGCACAATCGCGGTCTTTGGTTGCAAATCCATGAGCGCCCGAATTGCTTGTGAAGTTCGACCTTTGGCTATGGCTTCTAATGTTCGTCCGAGTAAAATGAAGGAGAGTAACATTGCAGCTGAGCCATAGAACACTTCCTGACTCGGGAGTAGGAATGTTGCTACGACTGAGTAAAAGTAAGCGACGCTGGTTCCAAGCATAATGAGAGTATCCATATTCGTTTTACCATGTCTTGCAGCATTTAGTGCGGATTTGTAGAAGGGATACCCACTATAGAATTGAACGGGGGTTGTGAGAATAAATAGAATAACTGGAGGGATGACGCCCAGGGGGAGCAAAGGAGCAATAAGATTTGGAAAGAACGAAATGAGGACAATGGGAATAGTAAAAATCACTGCAAAGGCAAGGCGTAATGTATAATATCTAATTTCTTGTTTGCGTGACATTGCTTCCCGATCAATTCCAGCATCCATCTCTGCGACGATATCGAAGCCAATTGTCTTCAACGTATTTCGAACAGATGTTAGATTAACTAAGAGTTCATCATATTCGATCACTAATTGCCCAGACATTACTCGATCAGTTACGGAGAGTACTCCAGTAATTGCTTCGACTGTTTTCTTAAGAAATGACCATTCGTCTGTTCGAGGTGTAGGTGACAAGGTAAGCGTCATTGATGCTCGTTTCGGTGTATAACCCGTTGATGATATCGCTGCTTCTAACTCTGCACGGGTAATCTGATCTGGAATGAAATCGATTGTTGCTTTTTCTTCTAGGAGGTTGACGGAGGCCTTTGAAACACCTTCCTGTTGAAGTAACGCTTTTTCGATTGTTGAGACACACGCTGCACAATGCATTCCTTTGATACGCATTGAAATCCGCTGGGTTTCTGGTTTTTCATCAGTGTTCATTTTCTTCACCATCCGATTCTCATGTGGAGTGTTCCACTTGTTCACGATATGCTGCCGCGCAATGAAGACAACAAAAGGCGAGTTGTTTTCCATCGATTTCTTCGATATGTTCGCCTTCAAAGACTTTACACCCGCAGCTGGCGCATACGTGGAGATTCGATTCAAATGCCGCGGCGGTTATTACTGCGAAGCGTTCGAGAAGCTGCTTTACTTGGCGACGACCTTTTCGAGTGAGACAATATTCTCGCCGTGGTCGTTTACCTACTGGTTTATTTTCTGAGGTAACGATTTGCTGCTGTTCAAGCTGTTGTAAGAATGGATAAAGTGTCCCTGCGCTGAGTGTCCGCCCTGTGCGGTTATGATATTTCCGCATTATTCCGTATCCATGGGTTGTTCCTTCATGTAGGACAAGGAGGATGTATAATTTTGATAGATCATCCAGAACAGTATCAAGGGAGTGTTCACTCATGAGTTCCACCATTGTAATTTCTTACGGTTTGGATATATCAAATCCGATATATTAATATAATGAAACCTCCACTCTCTCCGTTATCGATATCGAAATCAAAATGAGGTGAATATCATGGCAATTGATCCTATTTGTAAAATGAAAGTCAATGAAAGAACCGCTAAATGGACCTCCAAATATAAGGGAAAAACATACTACTTCTGTGCTCCTGGTTGCAAAGCTGAATTTGATAAAAATCCAGAGAAGTATGTGTCTTAGTCGGATGCCAAGTAGAAATCCTAATCAGTTTGAGCGTAGGATTCCTCGATGGGGAGACGTATACAGAACCTCGCTCCTGCCTTACTAGGAGTAACGATTAACTCGATTGAGCCACCATAAGCTTCCAGAACGCGTTTACACAGATTTAGACCCAACCCACCACCACTTGAAGAAGTACCTCTTTCGAATAATTTGGCATGAAGTTTTTTAGGAATTCCTGGACCGTTATCGACGATGTCGATTTGGATTTGGCTTTCCTTTTGGCTGATTTTCACATTGACTTTGGGCTGAGCACCTGCGTGTTGCGCTACGTTTCTGAAGAGATTGACAAAGACTATCGGAAGGAGACGCCCACCAGTCACTCGAACCCCTTTTAGTTTAGAAGATGCTTTGACTGTGATTGTTAGATGTTTATGAGTTTGCATTGCTTGTTTTACAACCCGTCGAATGAGAGCAACGATTGCTTTTTCAGCCTCTTTATCTGGGCGACCAAAGATGTCAAGGAGGCGCGTCATCCGATCGGCAGCGGCGCGAGTGGCCTCAATGAATTCATGTAATTCAGAGTCTTCAGGAGTCATCATTTGGGCAACTTCGGTGGTACTGAAAATGACTTGCAAGTCATTTCCTAAATCATGTCGAAGTAATGAGGCATAGAGCTCAAGATCACGATTTATATTCTTCAGCTCGATTTCTGCAAGCTTTCTATCATGGATATCGCGAACAAGAGAGTAGAGAGCCACTACTTCTCCATCACGGATGACTTGTTTGCTGCTTACCTCCCCCCATATACGAGAGCCATCCTTTCTGATAAAGGGATATTCAGCAGGAGGGACCTGTTCACCCGCAAATAAGCGCCGCGTATTTTCGAGCGCTTGTGGAAGCAATTCAGGTGGGAGCAATCCAAGACTCGGATAAAATTTGCCCTTAAGTTCATCTGTTCGATATCCCAAATGAGTTTCGATGGATGGTGAAACGTCCACGATGTTAAAGTTTTGATCAAACAGAAGAAGGACATCTGAAAAGTTTTCGAAAAATAACCGATAGCGTTCTTCACTCTCCGCTAGAGCTTGTTGAGCATGCCGCATTTCGGTTATGTCTTCAATAGTTCCTTCATAGTAAATTACTTTGCCTTGAGAGTTTCGGACCGCACGGCTACTGAGGCGAACCCAGATAATCCGACCATCAAGTCGCAGGAATTCAGCTTCAAATCCTCTGACCACGGAATCTTGAGCCACTTTACGTTCCCATTGAACCCGAGCAGTGGGGTCGACATAAAATGAGGAGGCATTCCTTTTAATTAGGGACTCTTTGTCAGGAAAACCAAGCATATTAACTAAGGCAGGATTAACATCAAGGATTTCGCCAACACCTGGTTTAGTTCGGAAAAGTCCGACTGGGACACTTTCAAACAAATGGCGATATTCCGCTTCGGCTTCCTTTAGTTTGCTGACATCAGTGATTGTAGCCATGAGATTGGTTGGGACACCATTTTCATCAACGATTAGCGTTGCGAGAATGTGGACATCAACGAAACGGCCATCACTTCGGTATCTAGAGTATTCACCACTATAGAAACCATGATCTTTTAATTGCTGCATGATTTGGGGTCCAATCTCCTGGGTGAAATCAGCTTTCATTGCATCCGAACCAATGATATCCGATTTGCGTTTTTTCCCAATGACATCAAGATACCCTTGGTTAGCGAAGATTATTGTGCCGTTTAAATCAGTGATAACGATTCCACTGGGTGAACTGACAACCGCCTTTTCAAGAAGGCGTAAAGTTTCCTCAGCCTTTTGTCGGGCCGTAATATCCCGCATTACGGCGAGCATACCTGGACGTCTACTATATTCAATCGCACTGGCACTAATCTCAACAGCAATTGGTTTTCTTTTCTTAGGTTGGATAACGGTTTCAAACACAAGAGAACCTTTTTCTTCAAATTTTTTCTTGCGTGCGGGAATCTTGGTGGTGTCATCAGGTATTGCGATGTCCTGAGCCGTCATCGTAAGAAGTGCTTTACGAGAATATCCAGTTAGTTCAGAAGCAGCACGATTAACCTCAATGATGTTACCTTGAAAATCGACGATAAACATCGCTTCATTAGCGTTATCGAAAAGAGTGCGAAACTTCTTCTCGCTCTCCCGAAGATCCCTTTCAACTTGTTTCTTTTTGGTAATATCTATTCCAATACTGAAGGTTTCTTCAAGCTCTCCAGTTTGATCAGATTTCAGAGTGTTGTGCCATTCAATTGTTCGTTTGTTCCCTCTCTTTGTTAACCAATCGTTGACATAAATGGATGATTCTTTTGATTCAAACAAATCATTAAATACGACACGAACATCAACACGCTGATTCTTGGGGATGAGCGTAGTAAAAAGCGATTTACCGAGTACTTCTTCCCTTTTATAGCCAGAAAGCTTTTCGCAGCCCTTATTAAAAAACGTGATTCGCCCCTTTCTATCAAGTCCAACAATAAGGACTTCGGGCATTTCGAATATCATTTCCAAGGTTTTAACTGGAGGTTTCTTGGATACCCGTCTTTTCGTGGAGGACTTGGATTTCGATGGCGGCAAATTATCCACCTATCAAAGGCAATATATGGAGAGGCGACTGATTCCCCAATCTCTTCTCATTATAAAATTCTCAAAACTTGTAATAAGTGTCTTTCGTTAAAGAGCCGGCTTTTCGTACCTAAATTGCGGAAACAGGAAGAGGGGAGGCAGGAGAGTCTTGTAATTAATCGAGGAGTGATTTCAAATGAAGTTTGTGTTTTCCAAGTTTGCCTTCGAAATTAACCGCTGTGACCTTGATTAGCCCTGGGACTTGAACGGCTGCTTGCAGAGCTGCACCCATACCATCAAGGACTGTATTTTTACTAAGACCGTTTAGAACTATTTCAAGCACGCTAGTCACACCATCGGGAACAAGAGTATTTGGAACATGTTCACGAAGAGTGGGACAAAGGCGGACATTAGTTGACGCTTTGAGAAAATCATATTTAGAGCCAACTTGGCTGCCACTCCGACAAATACCACCCGGAAAAGGTGCTACACACCCATCGACTCCATGGATGGCTTCAACAGCGTTTTCGGCTGCTTTGAGTGTTGCTTTGGAGGTTTTTCCCATTAGAATTAGATTTCCGCCACCTACGCCTTTTTTGATTCCGAATTTTTCTTCGATGACAAATTCACCTGCAATGACAGGAATCCGCCATGCCAATAATTTATCTCCGACTCGTTTTCGATCTTCAAAACCATCACCAAAGTAACGCAGTTGGTTCCCAACATCAACCCATTCTTCGGCATCATCCAATGCGTTATAAACGTTGGTGGTTGGGCAGGTCAGGATGCATTGTCCTGTTCGTTTCCGAAGTTGTTTTGCCAAATCCTTTGACTTTAAGGCAGCAAAAAGTAGTGTGATTCCCGGACGGTTATCAGGTGTTTCGGTTTTGGGGATAAGGCGGTCGATACCTGCTTCAACTTTGCATTCAATCACTGAGGTGGCAAAACCTGCCGCTGAGTTAGCACAGGTGGTTGCCCATTTCGCCGTTTCGGCCGTCATCAAAATACGGGCTACTTGCATATCGAAAGCTTCAGCGAAGGTATCTTCTATTTCTACTCCATTCAGTTCCATTGTATAAACCCCGAACCAGAGTCGTTATGTTTGATAATAACGTTACCGTATACCCTAAATTTATTTTAATTTTTAACTTCAGTACTCATTGTTTCAGTCCATGACTCATTTGTTGTTTTATCGTTGCTTATTTATGGGTAATCATAAATATCCCAAAATTGCTTAAGGTAGTTTTACACCCGCGAATATCACTTCCAAGCCTGAAACAATGTGAATGGAGCGATTAAAATGCCTGCATCAAAACTTGTGCTAACCCCCACCTTTGATCCAAAGGAGAAAATTCCACTTGATTTGAAAACTGTTTCTCCAAATACTCTAGCCGGAAAAACGCTGGAGAAAATCAGGAAGATTAAAGTCTGGCATGGAAACCGCCAAGGAGCTCTTGCCAAATTCTTTGATATTAGCGGAAAGCCTGACAAAACCCCTGAGAAGACTTTGATTGAGGTTACCTCACACATAGCTCAGGTTCGTCACCTTGGACAAGATATGACCGCAGGAACCATCATTGTCAAAGGAAATGTAGGTATGCACCTTGGAGCTCGAATGAAAGGTGGTCTGATCGAGGTTAAAGGTAATGCAGATCATTGGCTCGGAGCGGAGATGTCTGGTGGGCTTATTCGTGTTGCTGGTAATGTTGGAGATAAAGCATGTTCATCCTATCTAGGAAGTAAATATGGGATGAATGGAGGTGGCCTCCACATCAAGGGGAATGCAGGTCATGAACTCGGAATGGGTATGCGACGAGGGATCATAGTTGTTGATGGTGATAGCGCGTCCTATACTGGTACTCGTATGCTAGCAGGGACCATTATTGTTCGAGGGGAATTAGGAGACCGGGCAGGCGCCGCAATGAGTTACAAGGGAACAATAATCGCCTTAGGTAAAGCCCGACCACCCATGCCGACACATTTGTACAATGGCGAATATTCCGACATGGTGTTTTTACGACTTCTCATGGACGCCATTGAAGCCGAAATTCCCAAGGTTACATTCACCGAAAAGGAACGCGTTGGTCCTTACCTCCGCTTTACTGGCGATTTTGGATCCGGTGGACGTGGCGAATTACTCTTCTTGAAATCCGCGAACACCCATCTTGAGGTTGGAAATAATGGCGGATAAAAAACAACCGAGTGTTAACAAACTAGCCATGCCCTCAGTCAAGCGGCTTCTCACCGAGAGTGAAACGCTTCATGTTAGGGTGCACAAAACCAAGGGAAAAGCAACAATCATCGATTGCGGCATCGACGTGCCTGGTACTTTGGAGGCAGGAAGACTACTTGCGGAGGTTTGCATGGGTGGTCTTGGACAAGTTGAATTGGAAATCGTGCGTGTAGGTGGATCGACCTTTCCTGCAACCCGAGTAACCTGTGATAACGCGACCTTAGCGTGTATTGGATCTCAAGCTGCAGGATGGAATGTCCAAGTAGAAGGATTTTTTGCACTCGGGTCAGGCCCCGCTCGTGCCAAGGCACAGGTTGAAGGCAAACTGTATGACAAGCTGGATTACAAAGATAATCATAAAGAAGCGGTTCTAGTTTTAGAAACTCGAACAATTCCGAATCCTGCTGTCTGTGAATTTGTTGCTGACACGTGTAAAATCGATGAAAAAGACCTCTACGTGCTTGTAGCCCCCACTGCTAGTATAGCTGGTTCGGTACAAATTGCGGCGCGTATTGTGGAAACTGGAATACATAAACTCAAAATCCTTGGATACGACTT
>JABXGS010000253.1 GCA_016550425.1 archaeon | reverse complement strand
CAGAGGAATGAGCGAAACAGAAAAAATTAGAAAAAAGCTGAAGAAATGCCATTATTCAGACGAAGCCATTAATGAGATTTTGAAATGGTATGCATGAAAAAGCATCTAAAGAAGCTAATTACCTATATCTTGTGATTTACAAGCCCAGAAAATAACGAAACTTCGGCTAAAAGCCGAGTTTACGTGAGATATCATCAGCATTGCGTGGGTTCAAATCCCTCCCGGGCGCCACAACATTGTTTTCACTAAACCCCTTTGGGAGTTTCAGTTGCTACCTCGCGTGTGCGTGCAGACTTAAATAATTGTTCCAGTTACGTCATCCATTGCGCATATGCATGTATTTTGGTGTGGAGAGAGCAGAAAGGTGCCAGTGCCTAAGTGGCTTGTGGTTGCGAGGAACGAATATCGCATTCGCACAAGCAGGATAAGGAAGATAAGACCTTTTTTTCCCTATCTGGTTATCGGGCTGTTAGCAGTTTATGTAGCGTTCATTGCTCCAGCATTCGTTAGCCTGTTCATCGATGACTTCCTCACACTGCTCCTATCCCAAGCTGCTGTAGCCACGGTGCAGATCATACTGTTCATGATCTTCATTTACTTCATCATGCTTCCAGTAACCGACACACTGAGAGAAGAACAAACTGGACAGCTGGAAATCTTCCTCGCAGCCCCTATAAAACCAAGTGACGTTCTGCTGGGCGAGTTTCTAGGCGAAATGCCTTACTACGCCATCTTCATCACGGTAATCACAGGCTTTTTCACAGCTATTCTAAATACTCTGGGACTGGACATGGTTCAGACCGCGATAATCATCATAATTTTTGTTGTCACATTCCTTTCCGCCATCTGGATTGGCACCGTAATCGCTGCTATCCTGAGAACAAAGCTTGGAAAAACCGCCCGTGGAAGAGATATTGGAAGAGCCCTCGCAATGATTATTGCTCTACCCATGGTTGCATTGGTTTATGCAATGATGTATGGAGGCTTGCTCGAAGCCGAGACGAGTGGAATAGTTAAAATCATTCTAGGTCTGTTGCCCAGCTCTTGGGGAGCGGAAATTATTGTTGGTTTCGCCTCTAAACCCGGCAACATCGGTGCTGTTGGTTTTGAGATGCTGACTCGATTCGGGAGTCTTGTTTTCTTCTTCCTAGTCGTGTTGTGGCTGGGTGCTAAAATGGCTAATCGCGCCTATAGTCTTGAACCCACCACCTTCATAGCTTCAAAGGCTAAGCTGGACGGGGTCTTCTATAAAACCGTTAGATCTCTGGGAGGCGGCGGGTCGTTCGGCACTCTTTTAGTGTCTATCTTTAAGGACTATAGTCGAAGGCTTGAAAACCTTTCAGGCATCACTTACATAATTGGTATAATCGTTTTGATGAACATATTCATCATGCCTAATGTGCCCACCGAACCTGATGGTCCTCCAGTGGCATGGATAATGAACCAGTTTATGCTTCCAATCCTTGCGGTTATGGTGGCTGGCGGAGTGACGGTTCAAGGGAAGGAAAGCATCTTCATATTTAAAAAATCACCCTCTGGTGTGGCAAGACTTGTCAAAACAAGGTTGGTGCAAAGCTGGTTAGTGGTGGTTCCGATTGCAGGAGTGATTACAGCTGTTACAACAATCTTAAGTCCACAAAACTCCTTAATTTCTTTGTTGATTAACTCTGGATTAATGATGTTATTCGTTACAGCGAACGTGGCTTTCGCTCTAGGTCTCTTTCTCCTTAATCCAGTTTTCTCGGTAAAATCGGTAAAGTTATGGATAAACCTCATGATAGTTCAATTTGTTTCAATCGTGTTGTTTGTGATTTCTATGTTCGTTTTAACGGGAGGTGGACCCGAACCAATTGGAGGCATATTGTATGTGCAATTATTGCTAACCGTGTTGAGCTGGTTAGTGGGAATTGTGTTTCTCTACCTTGGAAAAAGAAAACTGAGCAGAATAGAATAGCGAAAAGGCAAACTTCTTGATTTGGAAAAGTGAAGCCTACTAGAAGACAATTTTAACAAACATAAAAAGAAGGTAAGGTTACAGGAGATAACCCGAAAAAATTCGGAAACAGATATTAATGAATTCTTTCAGAGGCGCAGTTACTGAAAATTAAAGGTCACGTGCCCCCGCGTGTTGAATGCACGTAATATATATATTTAATGTAATAGAAATCCCTGACACATCAGAATCCAATGGAGGTGAAAAAATCTGAGGAAAAGTCTGCTGAAGCTTCTTTCCAAAGAAGACATGGACAAAATTCACCGCGCCACAGTGAAAGTGCTGGAGAAGACAGGCGTCCAGTTCCGTCACGATGAAGCCTTGGGCATCCTTGAAAAGAACGGAGCCTTAGTGGATCGCAAAACGAAGATAGCAAAGATACCGGAGGCAGTTTTCGACGAATTCAGGAAAAAAGCTCCAAACGAATCACTTCAATTTAATCGGAACGGTAAGAGAATTCCAACGCCAAAAGATTTCTCTATTGCAACTTTTGGTGATGGCACATATTTTACGGACCGGGATGGAACTCAGCGTCCATCTACACTAAAAGACATTGAAAAGATAATGATTGTCGGTGATGCACTGGAAAACGTCAACATGGCTTGGGTGGGGAGTATGCCAACGGATTTGCATCCGCATGTACAAATAATTCATTCACTGGAGGTAGAAATAAACAACAGTCCCACCAAACCTATCAGTTTATTCGGCGAGAATGGGAATCAAATTAGATACGCAATGAGGATCGGTGCGGCGCTGTTGGGAGGAATGGAAGAACTCAGGAAAACGCCCGTCTTAGTTGGTGGTGGGTGGGCTACCAGCCCCTTGGTGCATGCGAAAGAAATCCTCGACTCCCAAATCATGGCTGCTAAGGAAGGGTTCCCTACGGCCTGTGGAAGCATGGCCACAGCTATTACCACTGCTCCTGCGACTTTGGCTGGGACGTTGGTGGTTTGGAACGCTGAAGTTCTGAGTAGTCTAGTGTTGTCGCAGATGATAGCGCCTGGAGTTCCGTTT
>JABXGS010000049.1 GCA_016550425.1 archaeon | reverse complement strand
GTCGAAAAGCATCAGGACGGAATTGAACAGTTCCGTCAGGATTCTGGACTTGTGGAAATTGAAGAGATTCGTCGCGAGATTGACAGCATCCGGATGATTGTCACGAATCAGTTGAACTTTTTGAAGAAACCGTTTAAGAAACTTAGTCAGGCGGCTGGACAAAAAGTGATGATTTCATCAACTGCAGGCGAAGGCGCTGACGCTTATTCTGTTGATCCCTGGCAGGCGTTTCAGCAGGATACCGAAATGCTAACCCGCTTGAAAGCAGGGCTGAATGCGTTGGCAGATGCGATTGAAGGAAAGAAACTGACATTTAAAGCGAGTCTAGATCGCAAGATAATTAATCGTCGGGCTGAGGTGATAGAGAAAGGTATCTTAGATGAATACCGCCAGCGGCTTTCTTCCCTTGAATCGCGGAAAACAGAGTTGAAATCCTCAGTTTCAATCGACGAACGGCGCGAATTAGAGAAATCCTTAGAACGGGCAAAGTGGGAGAAACGTGATGTAACCGCGGAAATCGCACATATTGAAGAACAAATGGACAAGGTATCTGAAAGATTGAAAACCCTTCAACAGCGACTTGAAAAATCATTATCAAGTATTTTACGTGGTGATGTTGAAATCGAATTTCCCGAAGAGGTAAAAATCCTCCTTGGTCAGGATTTAACCGATGAATCTTAAACTAACCTGTCACAAAGCCTTTTTAGCCCATATCTGTTGATACGATAAGTAGAGGCGATGAAGTATGTCGCAAGAATATCAAGCTATTACACAGCGCTACATCCTCCCGATGACTTCATACCTCGTTGAGCTAGGACGCATGGGAGATCGATGGGCCGTAAAGGTGTTTCGAGGGCCCACTGAAATTAGCACGACCCCCTTAACAACTGACCTGAACCACAATGAAATATTCAATGCGATCCAAAATAACGTATCAATGCCAATGTTCAGTCCAGAACGGATGTTTGGAACTATTGGTCGAATGGTTCAAGAGGCGCGTATAAACACATCGGGTGGACCTGAGGTTCAACCTAGTCAGTAGACTACGGCTTGTTCACATATTTTGTTTCTTAGCATGGGCTAGGACCGCTTTTCCATGAACGTTTGGACAGAATCCAAAGCAGCGTTGAGAATTGTGGTCGGGGCAAGGAAAACCAATCGGAAATGGTTCGCGCCATATACTGGATCAAATCCCGATCCATGGACGACAAGGACTCCCGTCTGATGAAGTAGGTCCATGACAAACGCCTCATCTGTATGCCATCGCGGTTCAAGGTCGATTTTTGGAAAGATGTAGAACGCACCTTCAGGTTTTGATGTCGAAATGCCTTTGATTTCGTTCAACCGTTTAAATACTAGGTCACGACGTTGGCGGAGACGGGCGACGACATCATTGAGATAACCATCGCCTTCTCGGAGAGCAGAAGCGGCGGCATATTGAGCAGGAGCGTTTGTGCATATTCGAATACGTGCTTGCTTGAGGATATGTTCTTTCAAATCTTCGAGGTCGTGATTGGGGTGATGGAAGTACATATACCCAATCCGCCAACCGGGAACAAGGTAGACTTTTGATAAGCCATTGAAGCCGATGACAGGAACATCCTTGGCTAAAGCAGCAGTACTTTTGGGTGCTTGATCATAAATGAGCCGATCATAGACTTCATCTGAAATTAAAGGTAAGCCATATTCTCCAGCTAGGTCAATAAATGATTTGACAGTCTTCTCGGAATATACGGACCCTGTGGGGTTGTTAGGATTGATGAGAACAATGGCTGCCGTCTTGTTTGTAATCTTGGCGCGAATATCATCGATATCAGGTTGCCAGCCCTCTTCTTCGATACAGCGATACGTAAGAGCTGTTCCATCAAAGAATCGGACAAACGCCAGATAGGGAGGATACGTGGGTCCAGGTACTAATACTTCAGATCCGGGGTGAACCAAAGCCGCCATTACCATTTGGATGCCCTCTGAAATTCCAGCTGTTGCTATCACGTCGGTTGCCGTGAGAGAGACCTGGTTGATTCGTTGTTCTTTCTCAACGACAGCTTCACGAAAATCGGAGATTCCAGGTGATGGCGAATAGCCATTATGTCCTTCTTTGGCTGCTTTACAAAAGGCGTCTATTAGGAATGGAGGGGTTTCGAAATCATAGACAATCGGATCCCCGATATTGAGATAGGTGATTTGCTTTCCAGTAGCTTCCAGCTGTTTTGCAGTTACAACAACATCGCGGATTGCATATTGGATGGTTTTTGTTCGATTCGTGATAAGATTACGAGAAATCGGTTTCTTGGGCATGCACTTCACCTAGGAAACTGAGGGCATTGACTAGGACAGTGCATTGGACCCCATTTAAAGTCTTAAGATTGTTCGTTGTCAAAGAGGATTTATCGCCTAGTCTTTTTCCATTGTTTATAGGCTAGCTTCACATCTTTCCGAGTGACGGTCTTTCGTCCTGCAAACTCGGAGAGTTCTTTGGCGATAGTGGCGACTTCAATCCCTAGTTCTTCAAGGACTTCTCCGAGTTCTGTTGCTGCGTGTTCACTGACACGTTCGGCTCCAGCCTTTCGGATTAACCGGTCAATAGGAGCCAAGGGGATGATTCGTGTGGTTTTTTCTCGAGGCATTTGTAACACCGGCATTTAGCTAAAATAACCGTTCTTGTTGCTCCTACTTAAGTTTTACACCGATAAAAAGCCTAATCCTTATAAAAGCTGTATTAAAGCCCTTATTTCCATTGAAAAAGCAGCCTAACAGGGAATAACCTACCAGATAACATGATTTTAGTTTGAAACAGGCGGTGAAGGTTGTTTCAAAAGCTGTTTAACAACATCTAGCCATTCGACACCGATTCGCCAAGATGATACTCCTTCATCCGCTTGCTGAATCATTTTTTCAAGAAAGTGTTCGCCCATTTGTTGTTGCATGCGAGTCAGAATTGTACCTACAGTGACTAGACCCATCACGGGATTTGCCTTTTTGGCGAAGCGTGCAAGTTCGGAGGTGGTATGCCAAAGACCATCACTAAGGCAGCGTAAGATCTCGCGTTTTACAGCGTCTTTTTCTGTCATTTGCTGTAGGAGAGAGAGTTTCTGACTCTGGGCCGGTTGTGGGGAGTGTTCAGGTTCCATGGTGAACCCTCGAATGATTTCTATCATCGGTAGGTTTTAAGCAATTCCCCATCAAGAAAAAGCAGTAAGCAGGCATTTTCGTTTTTGTCAAATGAGTGCTAGGAATTTCTGATTGGCGCCATTTCAAATAAGTCTTAAAAGGAAAAGCTGATATGAACGAAACCATTCCGAGTGATTTCTATCATGATTATTCCGCTTTTGATTTTAGCCTTAATGCAAGGATTGCTTGAGTATCTACCGGTGAGTAGTGAAGGGCAGATATTATTAGTTGGAGTGAATGTTTTCTATTTTGATTCCGCTTTTGTGTTATCCCTCGTATTTTGGTTGCATTTTGGTACAGCATTCACCGTTATTGCGTTCTATCATCGAGCAATCTTTGGTCCTCTATATCAGCGAATACACCCACCTAAGGATGAAGCATCAGAGACTAGTTCTGGGAAACTCTTGGGACCACTGTTTGTATTTGTGGTTGTGGGAACAGTGGGAACGATCTGTGTAGCGTTGCCGCTCTATTTCTTTTTGAAAAGTTGGGTTACTTATCTGATGGGTAGTTTTGTAACTCTACTGATTGGAATTCTTCTCATAGTGACCGGCGTTGTGTTGTATTTTCAACGAGGAGCAAAAGGTGACCGAACGTTATCAGATATTTCTCTCCGCGAGGCTTTTGTTATTGGATTGCTTCAGGGGATTGCAGTTCTTCCCGGGATCAGCCGGTCTGCCATGACATTGACTTGGCTTCTCATCCGTGGTATTGACAGAGAAGAAGCGCTTAAATTGAGTTTTATTCTGAGTGTACCAGCGACCTTTGGCGTGGTTGCGTTGGATTTTATCATTGAAGGTGCCCTGTTTATTGTGCCTCTTTCAATTCTGCTGGGCTTAATGGCGGTGGCTTTCCTTGTCGGTTTACTGACACTTGCTTTGTTACGTTATTATGCCATCCGAGTTCCGTGGTGGATCTTTACTCTTGGGTTAGGTGTGTTGATCGTTATACTCACTATTCCGAGTCTTATCATTGGAATTCCCTGAAGTTGAGGCGATATGCTTTAATATGGGTGGCGCTGACCCTCGCTCAGAGGTCAGCTAAATTGACATTAGAAACTTCAGGAAATCGCGCTGAATACAAAGCGATTGCTATTGCTCAAGACCATGCAGGAATTGTGCTGCAGGCTGCAAAAGCCCTTCGAGTAATGATTGAGGATTGGATGGACGGACGGACGAAGGTCCACCGAGAACACTTCAATAAGTTAGCTAAACTTGAAAGAAAAGCCGATACCGTCAAGCGAACACTACTCGACGAATTATCAATTTCTGAAACTATGCTTCGCCGAAGTGATTATTTCCGTCTTGTAATGCGGACCGATGATATTGCTGATCTTTGCGAAGCTTCTGCATGGGACCTGACAGGATTAGAAAAATTTCAACCAGATGAAAAAACACAGAAACATTTCAAAGCCATGCTTGATGCCCTCTCGGATGCCGTGTACAAGATGCGTCAGGCGATTATGTTCTTAGAACAAAATTCTGACAAAGCCGTCGAATTTGCCATGCAGGTCGACTTAGCCGAACGAGAAGCTGATTCAGCTCACCGAAAATTCACTCAATTTCTCTACAGTTCGAACATTGAAATTACGGTGCTACTCCGACTGAAGGATTTGGGGCAGCACCTTGAAGAAATCGCCGATGCGGCTGAAGATGCAGCCGATGCAGTGCGAATTATTGCGATTGCCCGTGTGCCATAGTACCTCTTTTAAACTGCGTCACTACTGAATACACACAGCTGTATCCATGTGAGTTGAAATGCCACCAGTTAAACGAATTTCCGCCCAAATTGTAGAGAACAAAGTCGTAATCTGGAATCCTGAAGAGGGATCCAAACTCTATGGCGACGGTTTTTATGGT
>JABXGS010000252.1 GCA_016550425.1 archaeon | reverse complement strand
TATTTTATACTCACACCCAATTATGTCGATAATCTTCACCAACTCATTGGATCGGAATCTAATTACAGCACCATCGGCAACATCAAAACTGTTCAGGCACCTGATGGTAAAGATTTGACACCAAAAGAATGGTGGGCGCTCATGGGTCTTTACTCTAATGACCAGTATCAAGACTTTTCGATGGGTGCTCTCATCTGTAAACGTTCAGACAATGATTGGAAAGTTTTAGGTTTTCACCCACCAAACATCATTCAATTTCCTTTTATCAACAAGAACCTCGTTCTCAACTATATACAAGCCTTCACCCAGAGTCCAGACAAATTCATCAGCGTCCATGTCATAACCCAATCCGATAATCAAAAGAAATTAAATTATAATTAAATTCCTCACCATTCCAAAAGCTTATATCATAGAATAAGAGGACGTTCTCATTACTTGAGAACGCTTCTGATTATACAACCTCTTTACCATATGGAAGGAGAACAGCATGGAACAACCAGAGCCAGATCGCAAAACCTTTCGTAGCTATCTGATTTTCTGGGGAGGTCAACTAGCCTCACTAGCAGGTACGAACATCGTTAACTTCAGCCTCACCTGGTGGATTACAATCCAAACAGGAAGTGCATTCTTTCTGGGAATATCCGCCTTTTTCGGGTTTGGCAGCTTCATCCTGATCACACCAATTGCAGGAGTTCTCGTCGACCGATGGTCTCGGAAGAAAGTCATTATCATCGCCGATAGCCTACTAGCCTTACTGAGTTTTGTTTTAGTGATACTCTTCTTTATCGGAATAGCAAATATAATCCATGTACTCATTCTACAGCTAATTGGAGGAATGGTGGGAGCCTTCCATGCAATGGCTGTTCAAGCAATAATCCCCATCATGGTTGCCCGAAAGCACCTAACCCGCATGAACAGCCTAAACCTATTTGCCACAGCCTTCATCCAGACGATTGGTCCCGCAATTGGAGCCCTTGTATTCCTCGTCTTCCTCGGAGATATGGCTCGTATCCTCTTCATTGATATTGGCACTTATCTAATTGCCATTATCCCTGCCATCCTTGTCACAATTCCATCGGTACGCATGATGAAGATTGTTACGGAGAAACCCTCTTTTAGACGAGAGTTTTCTGAAGGCTTATCTTTCATCCGCACTCGTTCCGGACTCCTGACCCTCCTAACCCTCTTCGCCATAACGAACTTTTTACTACCCCCTATTTTCATCCTACTTCCCCTCTTTAGTACAAACATTCTCGCATTGGGCGATCTTAATCTTGCAGTAATTTATCTAGCCACTCTATTGTCTCTGCAGAGCGGCAGTATGATGGTAGCCTCAGCCGTCATGATGGTTTGGGGAGGATTCAAGCGAAATATCATTGGAGTCTTTTTAGGCATCTTCTGTGGTGCTTTTGGGATGATTATTATTGCATTGACCCCACCTGGCATTTTTTGGGTTGCGGCGTTTGGCGTTGTCCTCATTGGTTTCACCCTGCCAATTGCGAATGTGTCTAGTCAGACAATTTGGCAAAAGATGGTGCCCCCAGAGAAATTAGGTCGCGTCTTTTCAGTGCGTACGACAATTGCCCAATTCACTGCACCCTTCGCGTTTCTGGTTGCAGGCATTTTCGCGGAGCTGTTTTCAATTCCTTTGATATTCATAGTGTTTGGCTCGATACTAGTCACAGTATTGATTCTTGCGTGGGTACTTACTGATCTACCCCGTGTTGAAAAACATCTCGAAAAGGATGATCTCGAATATATGAAGAAGCAAAGCAGTTCTGAAAAAAACCAAGTAATTGAAAGTGAATGACTAGCGCTTACATGCTTTGCGATATCTGGAATATTTCGTTCTTCTTTCAATTGAGGTACAAAAGTTATAGGCAGGGAATACGCGGGTTGAGATATGACAGAATTTCTCAACGTGTCAGTCCAGAACGGTCAATTGGTCCCCCTGGGATATGAAAAAATCGAAACAACCATTGATGACGTTAAATTCGAAGGAAATTCGGGAAATCTTGCCGTCTCGGATATTCGCATCGTCTGGTATAAACTTGAGAAACAAAAGGGAGGCGGACTCCTAGGTGGATTCGCCAAAGCCTTCGCAGTGGGGGTTGCTGGATCCGTTGCTGCGGGTGCGGCTCGCCGTCATGGTGGCTTTGCAGGTCGGGCGATTGGACGAGGTATTAGTCATGCAACCCATGCTACAGCAACTGCTATTGTCCTCGATACAATTTCAACTAATCAAATGGTCGCTCGTGGAAAAGGCGGTGTTGCAGAGTCCCTTGCTGTTCCTCTGATGGTCATTGATAATATCGATAGCCCCCAAAACAAACTCGTCATTACATTGACTAGCGGAGAAGACATACAGTTCGAAAGTAAGAAGCCTCAGATGTTTGCAGTGATTGAGGCCCAAATCGAAGCAGCGAAGGTTAAGAATAAATGTCCATTCTGCGGATCATCCATCCCTGCCGGAGATACACATTGCCCCCATTGTGCTGCTCCAGTAACAAGTGGTGCACCGAGTTCGCCGAGTCCAGCACCACCAGTAACTGGTCCGGCTATGATGCCTGGTGGTATGCCAGCCATTCCCCAAGTTCAATGTCCACATTGTCATAAGACTGTTCCAATAAGTGAACGTTGTACCCAATGTGGAAAGGAACTGATTGTCCATTGTTCCAAGTGTGATTCTGAGTACCCATTGTTCATGTTTCAAGGTAACTTTTGTCCGAAATGTGGAAATAAAATCCGTTAGAACGCACTAAAACCAGTTTAAAATGGCTATATTACGCATCTTGAAGAATTCAATAAAAAGCCAGCGATTTTTTCACACCGATACAATTTTTATACTGGTTTCTTTAGTCAGCGGTAAGCAGTTGGCGATTCGAATCTTCCAGCGGGAATCGTCTATCCTACTGCATAAAAAATCGAACTATAGTGAGATTTGAGAAAATGAACCATAAAATTATGAAAATGAGTCTTCTAGTGATCAGTTTACTAGTGTTTACATTTGGTATTCCTCCACCACTGACCCAAGAGGATGCGTTCTCTTCCACAGTGATGGCTGTTAGCGTCCCAGTGAACGGCATGGGATCAATCATCGTTAACGATACAGATCCACTAGACAGCTTTATCGTTGAAATCATTGAACCAGGCATTTATTCGTTCAACCTATCGTTCTATGTAGATATCGCAGCAACACCAATACTCGATGTTGAGACTGACTGGTACCAGACAATGCAAATGTTCTGGCCAGGATTTGGTACACCCTTCAGTTCTATTCAACAATTTGATTCATACAACTTTAATAACCAAGCAGAAAATGACACAGATTATGTAGAATTTGACATGATTTGTGTGGAACCTGGCTATATCCGAATCGACTTCGAAATTGACGACTATTCTGCTGGTGACCAGGTCACAGGAGAATTAGTTGTTGACCAAAAATTAGTATTCAGCACCTTACCCGATGCAATGCCAATGGGAGAGAATACGACCCTCGAATGGACAACGGATGATACTTGGACAGGTTTCCGACTGCATCTTCCAGCGAATGACTTCTATAACTTCACAGCATTTGGTAGCCTGAATTGGAGTACAACAGCAGGTTGGGGTGGAGACGCATTCTTTGATTCTCTTGATGAGATGATGCTCATTGACCTCACGTACGGCCAAATGATGCCCTATAATCTTTGGAGCCCAACCTACGATGTTCCTGCAGGACCAAGTGTTAACAGTACCACATGGGGACCAGCCAAAGAACAAATAGTTCTTGAAGGTGGAGTGTATTATGTTGTCGGATTAAGTAATCCTATTGAATTCCTTAATAGCTCGATGACAACATTCACATTGAATGTCGATCCAGTACCAACACTTGAATTAATACCTGGAACTCCGTTAGAACTCCAATTCAACACGACTCCGAATGTGTATTATAACTTCGTCCGAGTTACCATTCCAGAAGGTCATTATTTTGATGCATACTTCTCCAATCACCAAGGAATGAACTGGTCTGTGATGACCTTTGACGCGTGGAGCTTTGGTTTCACTGGTCCACTCTTCGAAATTTATCAGGATATGTCAAGTTCTTACACTCTCCACGATACTCTTGAACATGGATACGCCACGGCACAAAGTATGGGCTACCCATCTAGTTCTGTGCTTGGAAGTTCTTACATGGAACAATGGATGGCAACAGGTACCTATACCATGTCTGTAAACGGAACCATAGTGAGTGCTGTTCCGCCTTTCGCAGGAACTTATAGCCGCTTCAATACCTTCTACATGTACGTACTTGCAAGTCCGATTAGCGCTATCACAACCGAGACCTTTAATATCACAGCCAACATCGACCTCACACCCTTCCCTGAACTTACCGAAGCAGGATTAACCTTTGACTTCAATAGTACTGTTGGACCCTTCTACCATTGCTTTGCACTTCCTCAAGCGAGCGGAGGCGTATACACTGTTAGCGCGCTTGCTACTCAATATAACACCAGTGGTGTTATTGGAATCGAAGACTACTTGCAACCTGAGAGCTTCCGTGACTGGCAGTACATTAGCTTTTTTGGACCACCACTTGGATATGCTGATCCCAATACTGGAACCGGTCAATCAATTAACACTAATGACACTGCTACACTCAACTACGTTTCAGTTCGCGATATTGTCAATTACTTATGGGTTTGGGGACCAGGCATGGTTGGCGGAGACATGACACAAGGTGTTGTCAACGTCACTATTACGCCTCCTGAATTCTACCTATTTGGTACGGTAGTTTCAGAAAACCTAACCCCAGAGGACTTCAAGTGTTACACCTTTGATGTCGCAGCTGGAAATACATACGCTGTTACCTTAGAGCTGCATCCTGATGCCAATTATGCTTATGGTTACTTCACTAATGTCATTGGTGAAAATCCATTTATCATCGGATCATTATTCGATAGCATCATTGGAGCAGGAGCATCATTCCCCTTCAGCATGACATTCACCGGAACCTTCACAGCACGACACTCTGGGCGGATAAGTCTAGCAATTGTCGGTGATGGAACCTATTCTCTCATCATCGGCCCAGCCCAACCCCTAATCTCCCCATTGATGATTGGTGCATTGATTGCTGTTGGCGTTGTAATGCTTGCGATCGGACTACTCATTGGCTATATTGTCTGGAAACGACGAAGCTAATTACCAAGCTCATCACATCAAAACTATTGGGGGGCGAACCAACTAAACCCGCCCCCTCTATCTCTTTTTTTGATATTTCTTCAAGCTTGTAATTATATAAGCCTCCTATCATGAAAAATGTAAGATATGTCCCTCAAAGAACCTGATTATGAAGCCGTCTGGCGAAACAGCAACCTTGGCTGGGTGGGACTCTTCTACCTCGCCCAGGGTGTTGCCTTCGGTGCACTAGTTTTTCTTCCCAGTTATTTACGGTATCTTGGACTCAGTGATTTCGATAGTATCCTCTGGCAATCCATAATTTTGCTTCCATGGTATCTGAAAATCATCTTTGGGATTCTGTCAGATAATGTACCCTTGAGAAGCTGGGGTCGTCGGAAACCCTATATCTTCATTGCCGCAGCATTTGGGCTCATTGGATGGCTAAGTATTCCTTTCGTTGGCGGATCATTTGGCTTTGGACCTCTTCTGGTCGTAGTTGGTCTCTTAGCATCGACTGGAGCCGCTATGAGCGATGCAGTTATCGATGCCATGGCTGTAGATGTTACACCTCCACGTAGACGAGGAAGTATACAAGGCATATCCTGGGGCTTTCGAGGCCTTGGACTAGGTCTTGCTGCGGTCGGTATGGGATTACTCTCATTTGCCGATCTCTGGACTCTCGTCTTTCTCATTCCCGGAATACTCCTCGCAGTCTTCACCTTCTTAACACTAGTTATCAAAGAAAACCCACTTCCTCCAGACTTCTCTGCCGTACCCTTCTCAACGTACAAAAATGTCTTTTCAATGAGAAAAGTCCAAATTTGCCTACTCTTCCAAATTCTGGCTGGAATAGCAATCGCCATTGTTCCAATTCTTCAAACGCTTCTAGAAGAAGGCCTTGGATTCGATCTCATCACTGTCGGAATCATCTTCATGATCTTCGCGATTGGATGGTTCCTTGGAGCGATTATCATCGGAGTCTTAGGTGATAAGGTTTCACTTCGAACGATGTTACCAGTAGCAACAATCCTTTACATCATTGCAGTAATTTCAGCTCTTATTGCTGCCCCCTACTTACTTACTTGGACAATCACAGCAGGCTTCTTCTTCCTTGTCGGCATGGCCAACGGTGGTTATGAAGCAACATACATGCGAATTGGAATGGACAATTCCCCCAGCATCCTTGGGGGTACAATGATGAATCTCTACAACAGCCTATCCAATATTGGACAACTAGGGCTTGGTGCCATCATCATCGCCTTCATGGCAATCTATGTGTTTGGTGGTAACTACATACTTGGTTTACAAATCACCATTCTCTTCTTCATCCTTGCATTGGTCGTCGGATGGTATCTCATAAAGAAGCCAAGTGAGGAAGAACCAGCAAAATAACCATGTAAGACAATTGACTGGGTTCGCACCTAGGCAGTTGTCTCCCCTCTTTCTTTTCCTTTGCCGACTTAATGGTAGATATCAGTTCGGTAATGTTTCCACTTCAGAAAATGCCATGTGAATCCAACAAGCAGCAGAATTGTCAGAAAAATGACAACCCAAGTGATTTGATAATAGATTTCAGGTAACCGGGGTGGTAGGGGTATGATAGCAATAAGAGTTACACCAAGACTTGTGGTGTGACCCCATGTGTCATTTACATTGACCCAGATGTCGTAAACGGAATTAAGGACAAGTGATGTGCGATTAGTTAGATAGCCAGATTCGTTAATAGAGAAGGTCTCAGTGTCTTCCAGATAGTAGGTGTCAATACCGGAGGGGTCAGTTGCGTTGAAGTAAATCGAAACTGGTTCATCGTACGCCCATAGCATGAGATATTCTGGCGGATCAATCCATTCAGGAGCTCTTGTGTCCCAGACAGTGAGAAAGAGTAGCGTGTGGACCGAATAACCCAGGGTATCGAGAGCAGTGATGTTCAAAACATAACGATCTCCATATAGACCCATGCGGCTTTCGAGGAGCCCATCAGTCACTTCAAAGTGATATGAATCGTTGACTAACCATTGGAGATTGCCAGGAGGAGCACTTGCAGCTTCGAAAAGTAACGTGAAATACCATCCAGCTTCAACAACATAGGAGGTCTCTAGCGAGTCGTGCCAAACTACGGGATGCCCCTCTGGAAGCCACATCAAGGGGTGATTATCAAAAGTCTGAGCTGTTCCTGAAAGTTGGAATTCGATATCCCCAATCCCATCATCATTGGCATCACCGTATAAGTAGGTGGACCAATAATTATACTCGAAGATATTAGGTCCCCCATTATCAAAGGCATTCAGTCGATTACCTGAAAAGACATTCCACCAGAACTGATTGTTACTCCCTTCATCCAAATCTAAGCCTAAGGAGTTGTACACAAGTGAATTATTGCGAACATGATTATCGTTTGCTGAGAGGAGTTGGAGGCTATTTCTTGCATCAGTGCACCAGTTGCGGAGAATGTGGTTGGAATGAGATTGATTAAGCAGGATTGCTGTCCAAGTATATTGGAAGATTGAATCAGCAATCACACCATTGGAGACATTTAGGAAATAGATGCCGTGATGTTTTATCCCAACCTGAGCACCAGTAATCAGGCAGTTATTCACTACAAAATGGGCACGAGTATGTTGTATGAGAATGCCAATGGTTTGGTTGTTTATGATATGGAGGTTTGAGATGGAATACGGATCGTCTGGTGTTCCAGTACCATTCCAACCTAGCAATGGAAAATCAGCATCACTGGAAATCACCATTGCGCTGTGAGGTGTATAGTCCATGGTCAGATATTGTGGAAGCGTGGATGGAAGAGGTGATTCTGTTCGGCTTTCTTGTGCTGGGGGATTATGTTGCAGTGGTGATCGGTTAGTGTATTCAGAGGAAATGCGTATTTTCATTGCCGTGGTAGAAGCGGTCCCTTGGAAGAAGCTTATCGGTGCTAAGGCTACAAGGAATGCTAAGAATAGGACTAGCGATAGAATGTGGGGCCTCTTTGACACGTTGTCCACCAGGGAAGGATGATGAGGAACGCGTTCACTGCGTAGTTTAAGATTTACGGATTCGGTAATGAAAGGCAAATTAGTCGACAGATCATTCAGTGGTCTGTTCCCATTTCCAGTGTCGATAGAGAATGAAGATTGTGATGAGTCCAGAGAGGAATAGCAGAATGTCAGCATAGATGCCAAAGCCAATTATCGGAACGATTGCGATGAGTCCGTGAACGAGGGGAATGATAAGTACTACTGGGGAGATTCGTTCGTCAGCCCACAAGAATAGACCAATAGTGAAGATGGAAACCGGACATGGTGAGGTGCCAAAGAGAGGATAGAAGGGGAAAGGATGACCAGTTACGAATCCTATGAGCCCATAAATTACGATGGCATAGATGATGAGAATCAAGCCGAGAAATCCGTGGAGATTTTGTTGAAATTGAAAGGACAGGGATTTCCGGTATACACCGAAATACAGGAAGAGAAGACCTTGAATTGTAAAGGTTAGCCCAAAGAAATATCCGAAACCAGGAATGGGTACTCCCAATATAATAGGAGTCCAAGCGCCAAACGTGATAAAGCCAAATACAATTCCAACCCAAAGCCAAAGAAATGCTAATGTCAATGAGATGAGTTGGTCTGAATAAGCCGTTTTTCTAATCGCAAAGATGACGGCAACGATTCCAAGAATGATTGTAAGAATTGTAGCGATTAGGTAAACTGAGTTATATGCCGCGATAATCGCGAAGAATTCCGTTGCACTCACATCTACACCCCAAATTTATGATAATGGATTACTACCCTTTGTTAACATAAATATCCTCTTGTAGCGTTTTTACAGGAGAATCCTTCACAACATCTAACCGTGGTGTGTGTTCTGAACTTGGAAAAAGGAACTGAGAAACCATGGAAATTCTAACCGAACTGCAAAAGATTGAGCAGCGCCTCGACCAAGAAGGTGACACCTCAAAGGTTCGTAGAGACTTCTGGCGCATCGTTGGTCAAATCAAGCGAAAGAACTCAATCGAGCTAGACGATGAAATAATAGAGCGAACTACAGTGATTCGAAACCGCTTATTCAAACAGGATATCGTCATCAGTGTCGGAAAAGGATTAGCACTCTATTTTCTTTTATTCTTCTTCTCATTCCTTGGGTATCTGTGGGTTCTGGCATACTTTGAAACAACACTCGCTCAGTTCATTATCCTGCCTTCATTGATTGTTTTTCTTGCTCTCAATTTCGTACTCGGTGTAATCAGCATCTTCGTTGCCTATGGATCCTACCCTCTCGGACGATTCTTTGGTGGCTGTATTGCCCGGGTGAAGTTCGAAGGTCTGTACCGTTACTCACCGGGCGGGCTGGGATTGAAAATAGAATACCGCAGTTATCTGCGAACCACTCCCAGCCGACGGAAATGGGTCTTTGGCGTTCCTATCATTTGGGTTTTCGGGATACTCTTCATTCTCCTCGCAATTACCTGGTTCTTCAACTTCTCAGGCATTTATGCTCCTATGCTAATTATCATCATGTTTGCGATCTTTTACGTTTTAATTTACTTCCGAAAAATAGGGGAATTATATCGCTTCGTGCGTGAGCTCCGAATTGCCCGGGAAGTTAAGAGAAACCAATGACGATTATTCACGTAATTTAGGTTTATTATTCACGAAAACCCTTATATTTTACATCACCCCCAATCACCAATTGGTGGCGGTTCCGATGGATGAGCCGATCAATATAGAAGACCTCCGAGCAACTGTCCAAGAATCCAAAGACGATCTAGCCCGGACCCTCAAGGCCGTTTCACATCCAAAGCGATTAGAAATTCTCAGCCTGCTTACGGATACAACAAAGACTTTTGTGCAACTCCTCAAAGCAACTCAAATTAGTCGAACTGCCCTTGCAAACCATCTACAACAACTGATTATCCGAGGACTAATCCGTCGCTTAGAAAGAGGATCATACCAAGTAACAAAAGATGGTCAGGAACTACTACAGGCCATCGTGGAGTCTTATGTTGACTCCCAGATACGTCTATCAAATGGACGACGGCACATGATGGAACGCTACTCAACAACTCGATCAGGATTGGGTCGAAATATGGTTAAACTACACAAGTTACAATTCAAAGATTATGCAGTCTCCCATCTAGGAGCATTACATGGCTGTTTAGAATTTTTAGAGATCAATGTAACACAGCCTTGGCTGTACGGAATAACTGGCCATGGATTAATGATTAACATAGCCGTTGATGATATTTGTCCAAGTGGACCCACGGCATGGAAACCAATACCACTGTTCACCGGGACCAAGAATCTTGGTGTCGAATTTGATGGCGTTTTCGCCTGGCCTCAACAAAGTACAGAAGCTGAGTACACGAAGAAGAAAGAAAAGGCTTGGAAATTAGTGTCCAAAGCACTTTCCGAAGGTCGTCCTTGTTATGGCTGGCAAATAGGTGACATCCCCGACTACTATATCATTTACGGCGTCGATGATTCAGGGTATTATTTCAAGGGCTATTATCAAGAAGAAGGAGCAGGTCCGAAACCATGGAAGAACATCGGACAAATGTTTATCGACATCACCACTGTTAAACGGGTTAAGTCACCCGTTGATGATACGATCCAGGTCAAGGAAGCGCTGCAAGCCGTTTTACGCATTGCCACGAATGATAAGGAGTGGATTATGAGTCCAAAGTATCAGGCAGGAATAGCGGGTTTTGATGCCTGGATTGAGAATATCGAGAAAGGTAAAGCTGGGCAATTCGGGAACGCTTATAATGCAATGGTATGGTGGGAATGCCGTGATATGGGACACAAATTTTTCCAAGAAGCCAAAGACCGTCTAAAGGGTAAGGCCAAACCCTACTTGGAAAAAGCAGTTGAGTTCTATGGACAGGTTGCAGAGCAACTGCATGAGTTCGCGAGACTTTATCCCTTTGACAAAGACAAATTAACCAACAATCCAATCGGAATTAACGATACAAGCAAGAAAGGAGTAGAATATCTGAAGAAGGCACGAGATGCAGAAGCAGCAGGATTGCAGGTCATCCAGAAAATCGTTGAGGTTCTATAGAAATATCCAGTAAAAGTAATTACATCAGGTGTTTTTTCTTCCTATGTTCTCTTAAAAAAGCGAGGAACCCAGGAGTTACCAAAGTCCTGGAAAAAGGCGCTTGCTGGTTTTCTCAGCATATACACCGTAGCCTGGGAGCCCAGCTAATAGAGCCCGATCTTCTTTCGTTGTCCGATAAACGAAAGCGATGGTCATGATAATTCCAAGGAAGAATGCCCACCAAGAAGCTAGGAGCAGAGGCATCCCAAGATAATAGAGGCTTTGACCGAGATACCCGGGATGTCGTACCAACCGATAGGGCCCTTTTGAAATGACGCGATGACTTCGTTCGGTTTGAATCGCTATCATTCCATGAAAGAAGGGATTTGATATCATGGCCCACCCAAATAGGAACTCACCCATGATTACGAGTCCGAATCCAATGCCCACAAGCCAGACAGGAACCTGAATGGGAAGTGGAAGCCATAGATTGAAGAGCCCCCGATAATCGAGACCAGCAAAAATAGGAATCAAGATGAGAAGAATCGTAAAGACAGTAAGAAAGAACTTTTCGTAATGAGGTAATTGCGTTTGTTGTATGGCTCGTCGAGGTGCCCCCCGAATGTTTAGTAGCTCTGGATTCTTCCAAGCCATAGCAATCATGAAGATGGTTGAAAAGAAGAGCAGGAAGATGATGTATACCCAGGCATTCAGCCATAACTGGAATCCTGCGGAGATCCAGAGTAGAACTGCAATGAAAAGGACAATGACAAATTCACGGATAATACTACTTATCCCATATTTGTTAACTGAGTCTGAGGAAGCGATCATTTATACAACCCATCTATTTTGAATTGGTTTTCTCTTTCTTCGTGAGAGGTGGTAGCAGACGCCCTGTTCGAGCAATATAATCCTGATATTCCTCACCAAATTGGGAGAGGAGCATCTCTTCTTCTTTAGGGATTCGAGCAATAATGTAAAACAACATCAACAGCCAGACGAAGAAGAAGAGGATATTTGCTGAAACTAAAAACCAGGATAGAAAATAGAAAATGTGTACTGTATACATCGGATGCCGAACCCGACGATACGGGCCATCGGTGACAAGAACATGCTGATCCTGAATAGTCAATGATGGTGAAAAGCCGCGATCTAAGATTGCTTGCACCCACCAAAGAAACGCTAATGAGATGATACCTATGATCACTCCTATCCAGCGTATCCAATCTGGGAGAGGAAGGCTAAGCCAGGGAAAGGTTGGTGTGAAAAAGATGTAGAGAACGACTGCAACGAGCATGAAGACCATCTGCAGCATTAGCAATGCGAAACTGAGTCGTCCTTCATGTTCCACAGCCGTTCTCAAACGTTCGCGCCGAGATTTTTGGAGGTCAGGGGAGCGTCGGCCAAAGTATCCACGAATAATCATACCTGTAATGAAGATGACTAAAAAAAGAATGAGAAATAAGAAGTCACCATTCATCAGTACTACCTTAGATTAGCTGGAGGAGTAAACTTCGTCTTTATACTATTCGGTCAGTTTATTGACTGACTGGTCAGTTACTTTTATATACGATGAATTCATTTTAGCACAATTAATCGGTGAGTAAAATGCCACGCGTCTTACAAGACTACAAGATTCGTGCTAAGAAGCGAATCGTTGAAGCAGCCATCACGGTCTTTGCTAAGAAAGGGTATCACAAAACCAAGATGGCGGATATTGCAAAAGAAGTTGGTGTTAGTAAAGGCACCCTGTACCAATATTTTAAGAGCAAGAAAGAGTTGTTTGAGGCAGTGGTACAGATACCCTTTCGGAAAATCCAGGAAGAACCCCTTTCGGAGCTCCTTGAATCTGGTAACCTCTTGGATATTTCTTCCAACACATTCTATGACAAACTCTGGAGTACCCCACTATTCTTTTCAGAGCCAAGTTGGCCTCCAAGTCTGATGTTCGAAATTGTCTCGGAAGCATCAAGGAATCAAGACCTCGCGAATTCGTTGCAATCCATGTATGATGAAGCCTTCAAGTATCTGACTGACTTCTTTGAGGATCAGAAAGAGAAAGGAGTAATTCAACGCGAAGTAAACACAAATACATTAGCCCTCGGATTGATTGCGTTACAGGATGGGTTACAGGGTTATGAGTTGTTTGGAATGGCCCGTACTGAAACTGGAGAAGCTTGGTCAGAGATTTCAAATATTCTACTTCGCGGTGTGATGGCGAACGAACAGAGTACAACCGAGTACAAAGATAATAAGTAACCGCTGACATTCTTTTCTAATACTTTTAGCGTTTCTGAGAAGGTGTCCCCTAAATGCAAGGTGAAACCCTGAAAAATTACATAAATGGTCGCTGGCAGGAATCCAAATCGAAGGAAACCCGCGATGTCATCAATCCAGTAAATGGTGAATTATTAGCAAAGGTGCCTATGTCGACTGCTGAAGAAACCCAAGAAGCCATCGCAGCCGCCAAAGCAGCATTTTGGAGATGGAGATCCACTCCAGCACAAACGCGTATTCGGTACCTGTTCCAGTTCCGTGATGCAATAGAAGAGAATTTTGAAGAGCTATCTAAAACCATCACAATTGAACATGGCAAAATCCTTGATGAGGCGCGAGGGGAGTTTCGGCGAACAATTGAGAACGTAGAGGCGGCCGCAGCAATTCCACATTTACAGATGGGTTACAATTTCGAAGATATCGCGAGTGGGATTGATGAAGTGCTCATTAAACAACCGATGGGCGTCTTCTTCTGCGTGGCACCCTTTAACTTTCCCGGGATGGTGCCTAGCTGGTTCTGGCCATATGCGATTGCCTGCGGGAATACCTATATTGTCAAACCCTCTGAGGTCAAACCCATCAGCCAGACAAAGCAATTTGAGCTCATTGATGAGATTGGATTTCCAAAAGGCGTTTTAAACCTGGTCCATGGGGGTCCAGAGGTTGTTAATACCCTAATTGAAAGCCCAGATACGATAGGGATGTCGTTTGTGGGATCAACCAAGATTGGTCGACTCCTATACAAGAAATGCGGGGAACATGGAAAACGCGCACAGGTTCAGGCAGGAGCCAAGAATTTTCTGACAGTGATGCCAGATGCTGATATTGAAAGAGCGGTTCCCAACCTCATGGGATCCTTTTTCGGGAACTCAGGCCAACGATGTCTTAGTGGTGCAGTATTGCTCGCAGTTGGAGAAGTTTATGAATCGCTCAAAGAAGCTGTTCTTGAAGCGACTAAACGCCTTGTTGTTGGTAATGGGCTGAATGAAGGGATTCAAATGGGTCCTGTGGCCACTGAAGCAGCATTGGAACGCGTTAAAAAATACATTGACATTGGAATCAAAGAAGGGGCGAAACTTATTCTTGATGGACGAAAAGCCAAGGTGCCCGAATATCCGCAGGGCTTTTTCATCGGACCTTCAATATTTGATCAAGTCAAACCAGATATGACAATTGCGAAGGAAGAAATCTTTGGGCCTGTGATGTCAATTATTCATGTGAAGGATCTTGATGAAGCCATCGATATTATCCATCAGAATCCTCACGGAAATGCCTCCTCAATCTTCACGTCGAGTGGCAAGTCAGCTCGAGAGTATCAATACCGAGTGCGAGCAGGTAATATTGGCATCAATATTGGTGTCGTAGCGCCAATTGCCTCATTTCCATTTTCAGGGATGAAAGATTCCTTCTTCGGTGATCTACACGGACAAGGTCGAGATGCCGTAAACTTCTTCACTGAAAATAAAGTCGTCATAATCCGATGGTTCTAACCAAGAAGAATACGAGGGAGCCTTATGGAATTGGGGACAACCAGTGCGATTCTCACCTTTGCCATTGAATTAACAGAAAAATCCAAAACCTATTATCATCAGGCTCAGGAAGCGACTGTGGAATCAAAATTCCATGAAGTCCTCCAATCGATGTTAAAGCGGCAATCAAAACTAGTTAAACGTCTTCAGCGCTTTCGACGCGAATTGGTCACTGAAATGATTCTTGAACCAATTCATGGATTCATTCGCGAAGACTTTAATATCGAGCTCCAACTCGCGTCCGAACAATCGATTAGTGTAATTGTGTCAACGCTATTAGATAACGAACAGAATATGAGAAACTATCTTCGAATGGCCTCAGAGAAACTGGCATTTCTTCCCGAATTGAGCAACCAATTTCTGCTACTCACTGAAGATGTAGAAACAAATATCCAAGCCCTGAGAAGGTTCGCACAAACTTAGGAAAGAAAGAAGGAGAAGCGCGGGAAGACCGCGCTTTGAAGTAATTAGTGAATTCGTCGATTTTGTCGTCGAACGAAAAGAATAACACCCATACAGAGAAGGAGTCCCAAAGCAACTGCAGCGATGGGGAAGCCAGGTATGAATGTTGGTGCTGGCAGAATGTATATGATGATGTGATGCGTGTCAGAGTTGCCTGAAGGGTCGAATGCTGTGATGGATAGTATGTATGTCCCCGATTGGAGATGAATCAAATTGGTAATGCTAATACTCGTGGAGGATTCGACGGTGAAGCTGAAGTTAGTTACATCAGAAAGCTCCCAACTACCAATACCGTCAAGATCTCTGGCTTCGATTATGACCCCAGCAACCGGTACACCATAGTTAAATTCCCAATAGTCCTGATCTGTGATAATTTCAGGGTCAGTCGTGTCTTCCACTATGACTGCGAAGCTTGCGCTTTGAACGTGTCCCAAGGTGTCATTGACTGACACTTGGATTCCGTAGACATTTACTGCGAGAACAATAGTGTTCGTGATAAGCCCCGAGGTATCGATGGCAAAAGTCGTGGTATCGTTGATCCACCAGGTGTCAAGTCCAGAGCGATCCGTGGCGTCTAAATTATAGCTCAGATCCTGTCCCAATTCAAGGGTTTGATCCGTTGGTGTTTGTACCCAAGCTGGTGGTGCGGCGGCTTCGATGGTGATTGTGATATTGGCGTTGATGCGATTATTGAGTGTGTCATTCGCCCATACTTGCAGCCGATAGATGTTCACAGCTAAGGGTGTGCTATTGGTGATTAAGCCTGTTCCGTCGATCGCGAAAGTCGATGTGTCATTCAACCAGTATTCATCGATGCCAGTGAAAGCCGAAGCCGTTGTATCGTAGCTAAAAGCCGGTCCGAACTCTTGAAGTCGGTTACTTGGTTCAGTAACCCACCAAATATCGGGATCCGGCAGACGAAGCAACCAGAAATCCTCAAGACCACCGCCATAACTTGCGGTTTCACCTGCAACAATAAACCCGCCACCAGATACTTCAAGAATTATTAAACCAAAATCGGGTTGTGAACCACCGTAGGTATGATGCCAATAGAGATTGCCTGAAGCATCGGTGCGTACGACCCAAAGATCTCGCTCACCACTGCCAAAGCTAGTAGACCATCCGGCTAAGGCAAATTCGCCATTAGTCAGCTCAGCGATACCAGCAAGAACATCGTTATATGCGTAACTGAAGGTCTGGTTCCACAGGTGACTACCAAGTGCGTCAGTTCGCACAAACCAGGCATCACCATATGGCTCGAAACTGCGCGTAATTGATGTAAAGGCATAGCCTCCACCGCTGATCTCGATCAAACAGGCAGAAACTTCATTGCCAATCCAACCGTAGGTTTGATTCCAAAGATGGTTCCCAGAAGCATCCGTATGAATTAACCAGTTATCTTGTCCTCCTGCACCAAAGCTACTTGTTGTGCAAAGTAGGGTGAATCCTCCACCACTAGCTTCAACCATCCAATCTCCCCAGTCATCTTGTGGCCCACCGTAGGTTTGATTCCAGAGCTCATTTCCGGAGGCATCTGTTCGAATCAACCACGCATCAC
>JABXGS010000251.1 GCA_016550425.1 archaeon | reverse complement strand
AGGCTTTCTTCAATTTCTTGTCGCCGGCAGAGAAATCGAGTGTAGGCGTCACCAGGTGTTCCGGTAATAACCTTTACCCCAATGTCCTTATAGGCTTCATAAGGGGTGGCGGTTCGAACATCGAACTCAACGCCGGTTGCCCGGAGATTGGGACCGGTAACATCGTTTTCGATCGCGGTGGTCTGGGAGAGGGGTGCAAGATTTTGAGTCCGATCGATGAAAGTTTTGTTATGGAATAAGAGATCATCGTAGATCTGAAGGCGTTTTCGGAGATAACTAATGAGGTGTTCAGCTTTTTCTTGGAAATCAGGTTGGAGGTCGCGGCGGACTCCTCCGATGGTGTTGAAGATGTGGTAGATTCGTGCGCCGGTGAGTTCTTCGAGAAGAAGAAGGACTTGATCACGGTCACCCCAGATTAAGCGTTCGATGGTATCAAAGCCTGAGGCGGCTCCACCAAACCCTAGGTTCATTTGATGGCTTTGGATGCGTGAGAGTTCGGCTTGAATGACCCGTAAGTACTGACCCCGAATCGGAACCTTGATGCCCGCCAGTTTCTCGGTTACACCAGTATAGGCGAGCTCATAGGAGGCGCCGTCAAGGACACAAATACGGGGGACCAGCATGATGTTTTGGAGCCAGGTACGATATTCCATGAGTTTCTCGAAGCCACGATGCAAATAGCCGGGGTATGGAGTTGCATCAACGACGATTTCGCCATCCAGTTGGAGGTCCATATTGAAGTTTCCGGAGGCAGGATGTTGGGATCCGAACACGACATCAAACTGGGCTTTGCTGGCATCAGCCCCTTTGAGGGGGTAGGGGGCCACCTCCATTTGCCCCGCGTCGGTGTTTATTTTTTCTTCCTTACCCGTGTATCCACCTTGAATGGCTTGAATGGCATGCACGACAGCAACACCAATGGGCTCAGGTCGCGGGGGACAACCAGCGATCCAGATGTCGACGGGGATGTATTTGCTGATGTCTTTGATGGTATTGTAGCTGTCCCAGTAAGTGCCGCCAGTCATGGGGCAATTGCCTAGAGCGATGACCCATTTGGGTTGGGGCATCATGGAATAGATGCGGATAATGCGTTTGAGGGTCTTGGGGGTGACATATCCACCAACAATCAGCGCATCGGCATGTCGGGGGGAGCCTACAGCTAAGAGTCCGAACCGCTCCATATCGAAGGAGCTCGCCACCCATGGTACCGCTTCAATGAAACAACACCCGGTCATGTAATTGACGATCCAAATACTCCGTGAGCGGGCCCAGGCGACGGTATTTTGGATCTTCGGGGGCTCTGGATGTTCGAGGACAGGGGCGACAGCAAGCATTTCGGGTGTATAGTTGAGGGTTTCTGGTTTCATGGTCAGCAGGATGGGAAAATTCGTGAAGGTAAGGGCGCCGGTGGGGCAATTGTCCACACAAAGCCCACAGAAACAGCATTTCCGGAAATCGATTTGCGGTTGAAGTCCGGTTTTGTTTTCTCCACTCTTTTCACGGTCGACCATCTCAATGGCATTATTAGGACACACAATCGAGCAGATTTTACAGCCTTTACACAAATCAGGCTTGTAGAGTTGCCGGCCCCGGTATAAGTCAGTCAGTGGCATGTCGGGAGGAAACGAGAAGGTCATGGGTTTTGAGATTGCGAGTCCTAGTACACTTTTTACGGCTTTCAGAAGTCGTGACATTGGCTATTTCCCTCTCACCTGATAGTATTCCTTGTTGACGTACTCACGCCAATTGAAATCTTTTCGCAAGGGTGGTTTCCCTTTCCAGTCTTCGAGGAAGAGCGGTTTCAACATCGGATTTCCAACATAGTTGATTCCGAAAAGCTCCCACATTTCGCGTTCATGCATCGCTGCTGACTGCCAGATTGCAGCCAAGCTCTGGATTCTCGGTTTATTTCGAGGAATACGTGTGGTCACTTTCACGTATAGGTTCGCTTCAAGATGGTGAACGATATAATACGCCTCGAACTCGTTTTGCTCAATCCAATCGACAGCTGCTACAGTGAGACAGCGCGAAAAGCCACGTTCGTAGAGATTAGAGGCAAGCTCCACATACGTTTCGGGATTTGTAAAAAATGACAGGAGGTTGCCCTCTGTTTTGATGTTGGATATTGCGTGTTGGGATTTCAAGGCGCGTGATAAGGATGCCGGCTCTATCGTTTCGTGTTTCATGATGCCAGTCTCCTTCAGCGTACAGCGCCTACGCCTTAGGGCTTCCTAATTCTGTCTTTAGGATAACTAAATACCTACCGGATGTCGCCACTTTTCGGGCTTTCCCCAATTCTGGAACGATGAACTCAAAATCCACCTATACAATCTGAAATTTACCGAACTATATTCCCTTATAGTTCACATAATGCCTCAGGAAGGCCTTTTCATCACATCTGTCAGGAAATGAATGGCGTAACCTCTTCTGGTAACTAATGACTCGCATTGCCATGGCGTAACCTATCCGCACACACATAGTGCCAAATTGCCTCAATCAAGAAGAACACTGCCAAATACCCGAACACTACGTTCCACCATTGTGTCACAAAGAATGACCACACCAGACTCATGACCATGCCAGTCACTAATAGAACCGACCCATGGACTTCCAACCTCAGAACCTTGTCCATCTCACTATCACCTCCCTCTAAATTTTCACATGAATAGAGATACCTGTGTCATCACGTTAGAACATTATCATTCCAAGAATTATGGAGCAAAGCCTAACCAAAAACATGGTTGTCCACTCCACCAAGATAAGACAAAGGGAAAGAGGAGCTTACACTGCTTCCTTTCCTTCAATGAATAACAGAATGGTTGCAACAAGGCAGAGAATTGACCCGATCCAACCAAACCACCAGCCACCAATCCCCGCGATGACGCCGAAGATCAGGATGAAAATTGGAGCGTTGGGCCTATTCGTATCGATCATTCTATGGAATACTAAGAGGATTAGAAACCCAAAGACGATGGTGACTATGCCTAACCCAATGTTCACCACCCTTCCTCTGAAAATGTATCCGGCGAGAAGGTTAAGTACAAACCAAAGGCTGTTTTCGCCAACTTGTATGCATCCGCCAACAATGAGGAGGATTGCACCAACTCGTGTTAGGGTCTTTGCACTATCAACATGTGACAACCGATTCCACCTTTAATATGCATAAAGCGACGAGGTCAATTCAAGGTACACTTCATAAAAGCATTTCAGCTAGTACTTTTTTCTAACTCTCCTACATCTCTTCTAGTAACCCCGAGGGTGGATACAGTGCGAGTTTTCGCTCAATCTCATAGATTAACGGCATGATTCCTCTGAGATCGCTAACGGTTTTGAGGAGACCTTTGGTAAAAATCTCATATTCAAACTGATGATAGACTGAGTGAAAATAGGAGTCGGTGTATGCTGTGTCGTCGAAGTTGCTGGAAAGACCCCTAGGCGAGATTAGTCCCTTATATGTTGAATTCAATAACATCATAATTGAGACAAACATACCACTAAGAAAGTCAGGATTACCATATTCATCTGCAGGAGT
>JABXGS010000250.1 GCA_016550425.1 archaeon | reverse complement strand
GAAACCAACACCAACATTCAGACCTCAACCGACCTGCATAATCGACTACACACCTACTACCCTGCCCAATTCCTCGACCACGCCAAAGGCCAACCCGACCGCCTCACCCAATGCACCAAATACTTCCACGTCCTCACCCTCCTCGCTAAAGGCGGCCACAGCTACACCGACCTCGCCACCACCACCAACAAAACCGTCACCAACATCAAAGACTGGTGCACCAACACAGCCCGCCCCGGCCTCCTCAACCTCGCCCGCCGCATCCCCCCCACACCACCCACCCCCGGCAACCAATGGCTCCCCCTCATCATGGAAGGCCGCTTCCACCCCACCCACTTCATCCACGTCCCCACCACCATCACCACATGGACACAAATCCAACCCGTCCTCCAACAACTTACCCCCCGCACCAACCCCGCCATGACCCAATGGCACCAACAATTCGGACCCATCCCCCAAACCGAAGCCTTCGCCTACCTACTTGGTGCCCTCGTCAGCGACGCCGGCAAAATCACACCCTACTACACTTCTACCCGACTTGCACTAAACCTATCGAAAAACTATCCCTGGAGTAAGCAATTCGGTGATGCCGTCTGCTACTATCTCGGACACATCGGCGTTCACGCCGAATATAAGACCAGTACTAACAAGCACCGATGGCGAAGTCAGAATACACCACTCCTCACTTGGATCAAGCACATCTGCCTTGGTCTTCACCCCAATCAACTCAGCACCTACACACCAATCACAGCTCCCTGGCTCCTCACTGCACCCAAACCTATCCGCATCAAGTTCCTTCAAGGTCTTAATGACGGAGATGGATATGCCAACACGAAATATCAGAAACTTGGAAATGCAAGTGAGGTCAATAGCCCCTTTCTAATCGAATTCCTTCTTTCACTTGGAATCAATAGTAGATTTCTTCGAAATCGCGTTATTATTGAACAACAATCAAGCGTTGTTCATGCAGCCGAACTCCCATTTTTCTTACATGCAACGGGACGACAAGAACAAGCAGATAAGCTCTCAAGAATGATGGCAGCGAGAGCTTTACATGTAAGGACTCCTATAACTACGGAGGCAGAAAATTATATCAAAAAATTATCAAAAGAAGGAAAAAGCCCTGGAGAAATCGTTGAATTCATTTTCGATAAACTTGGTATCTGTTATTATCCAGGAAGGATTCGGAAGTTCATCAAAAAGAATGAACTTAATTGTTGAATTATAAATATAAGAGTTTATCTATTTGTTCAATCATTCCGTTCCTATATAGCGATCAACGGCGTCGAGTAGGATTTGCATCATTTCTTCTTTGCGGGCTTGGTCGATGGCGACCATGCCGAAGGCGGGGATGCCGAGGATGCGTTCGACGAGTTCGGGGCTGAGGGCGCCTTCGAGGTCTTGTTTGTTGGCGATGGCCCAGACGGGGACGCCGGGGGCGTCTTTGCGGATGACGTCGAGGATTTCTTTGGTGGCGATGACGTTGTTGAGGGTGCTGTCGGTGATGATGAAGACGATGTCGCTGCCGCGGAAGTAGATGGTCCAGAGGCGGCGGAAGCGTTCTTGGCCGGCGAAGTCCCAGAGGATGATTTGGTAGGTGCCGTAGCGGGTGGCTTCGATTTGTTCGATGCTGAGGGCGATGGTGGGGACGTATTCGGTGGGTGGGGAGCCGCCTTTGAGGAGGCGGAGGAGGGTGGTTTTGCCGACGCCGCCTTCGCCGACGAGGCTGACTTTGAGTTTGCTCATGATGTAGTTGTCGATGAGGTCTTCGATGGGTTGGGTGTTGTCGTTGGTGGCGATGTCTTTGATGTGTTCGGTGCCGTATTTGCCGACGAGCATGCGGAGGGCGGTTTTCACCTTTTCGTTGACGCGGCTGTCGTCGTCTTGCATGTGGCTGATGAAGACGAGGAGGAGGTCTTCGATGTTGGTGAAGATGAATTTGGCGCCTTGGATGTGGATGGGGAGGGCGGGGATGTCGGTGCTTTGGACGTGGCTCATGAATTCTTTGTAGGCGCGGAGGAATTCGCGGATCATGTTGTCGTTGAGGGGGACGCGCCAGTATTGTTTGCGGAAGATGACGTTGGCTTGGAGTCCGACTTCGTCTTTGCGGGGGCTGATGTTGAAAAGGATAGCATTATGAATAATTGCCCGCTCACCACAGGATAAGATTTTAGCGTTGCATTCTTGACTATGGAAGAGCGTTGATAAGCTTTTCGTGCAAGCTGCTTGGGCGGGGTGGTGATTAGGATTCTCTTGAGGTAGTTTTTTTAGTAGGTGGTTCTGTTTTGTGAAGCGAGGCTGTGATGATTGACTGTGATTGGCGTGCATGAGTTGCCGGAGTGGTTTGCTGAGCGGACCGGTGAGTTGCTTTCGAATTATCGGTTGGATATTCAGAAGCAGTTGGACCGGATTGATGAGGCGTTGGTGAAAACGGTGGAGACATCGGATCAGCTGCTAGAAGAGGTGGTGATTGATGGGGAGTTGACGGTGCCAGGATCCGCTCTAAAGTTAGCGAGCCGGTTGAAAAGTAGCGCGAAGGATATGGCGTTTCCAGAGGAGATTAACTATTCTTCGGTAGAGGAATTGTTGGATGATTTAGAGGATTATTTGCAGGATACGACGCATGCTGGGCGTCGGTATATTCCGCGGTTACCTCGGGTGCATAAGAAGATAATCAAAGAGTTGGATTACCAATTTCGGTCGATTGGACAGGGATATCAGAAGATTAAGAAAATTTGGGAGAAGGAGAAGTTAGCGAAGCAGGTGGAACTGGTTGGTGAGGAAGTAGAGGAGATTGATGACCGGTCTCGACAGGTGTTGACGTTATCTGAGCAATTGGCGGAGTTGAGAGAGCAGAAGGAGCAGACCGCGGGGAGGGTTGAGGAACACCAGGAAGGGATTGAGCAGTTCAGGATGGATTCTGGCTTGGCGGAGATTGATGGCATCCGCAAGGAAATTGATAGTATTCGAATGATTGTGACGAACCAGTTGAATTTTCTCAAGAAACCGTTTAAGAAGGTAAGTCAGGCGGCAGGTCAGTCGATAATGATATCCTCAGTAGCGGGTGAGGGGGCTGATGCATATTCGAAGGATCCGTGGACGGCTTTTCAGCGGGATACAGATGATCTTGAGCGGTTGAAAGCAGGTTTGACGGCGTTGGCGGAGGCTATTCAAGAGGGTAAGATGAAATTTAAGGCGAGTTTGAATCGAAAAGTGTTGGATCGGAAGACTGGTATAGTTGAGAAAGGAGACTTAGATGAGTATCGGTTGCGATTTTCCAACCTTGCGTTTCGAAAAGAAGAGCTAGAGAGTGCAGTGTCGTCCGATGAGCGTCGAGATTTGGAGAAATCCTTGGAACGTGCTGAGTGGGAGCATCGTGATGTGAAATCTGAAATCGCACATATAGAGGAACAAATCGCTCGTATTACTGCGCGATTGAAAACCCTGCAAAAACGCCTTGAATCGGGAATTTCTAAGTTGGTTCGCGATGATATCGAAATAGAGTTCCCCGACGAAGTTCAAGCTCTTCTTGCTTAAGATTCAGCTCGTGAGTGCTAGAAAAACCGGGCACAAAGGCTTTTTAGCTCATGTAGATGGATACGATAAATAGAGGCGGCTTTTGATGTCCCAAGAATATCAACCCATCACCCAGAAATACCTCCTCCCCATGACATCATATTTGGTAGAGCTCGGACGTGTGGCGAATCAATGGGCCATTCGCATTTTTCGTGGTCCAACTGAAATTGGAACTACTCGTCTGACGACCGATTTGAATCATAATGAGATCTTCAATGCTGTCCAAAACACCGTATCGATGCCGATGTTTTCTCCAGAGCGGATGTTTGGGACGATTGGGCGTATGGTTCAAGAAGCACGAATGAATATCGCTAGACCAGCACAATCAACAGAACCAACTGAATTTACTGAACCAACAGAACCCGAAGAGGAAGACTAACCAATACTTGGTTTTTTGCGGATTGCGTATTAGCTTTCAACGAATTTTTGTATTGCATCAAGGGCAGAATTGAGAATGGTAGGGGGAGCAAGGAAGACTAATCGAAAATGGTCTGAACCAAATACTGGGTCAAAGCCAGATCCGTGAACGACAAGTACTCCTGTTTCTTTCAGAAGCGCCATTACGAATTCTTCATCTGTTGACCAGCGGTCCTGTAAATCAATGCTGGGAAAAATGTAGAAGGCACCTTCTGGTTTTGAAGTTGATATGCCATCGATTTCGTTAAGGCGCCTCCAAACGAGATTTCTTCGGTCTTGTAATCGGGATACGACATCTTTAAGGTAGGGATCAGATTCGCGAAGACCGATAGAGGCAGCGTATTGAGCGGGGGCATTGGTGCATATACGGATGCGGGCTTGTTTGAGGATGTGTTCTTTGAGTTCCATGAGTTCTTGGTTTGGATGGTGGAAATACATGTAACCGATACGCCATCCAGGAACCAGATACACCTTCGAGAGACCGTTGAAACCAATCACGGGAACATCCTTCGCGAGGGCTGCAGTGCTTGTTGGCACCAAATCGTAAACAAGCCGATCATAGACTTCATCCGAGATCAAGGGGATGCCAAATTCACCAGCAATGTCAATTAGCAATTGAACCGTCTTCGGTGGATATACAGCTCCTGTGGGGTTATTTGGATTGATGAGGACCATCGCAGCGGTGTTTTCGGTGATTTTTGCACGAATGTCATCAAGATCTGGCCGCCAACCTTCTTCTTCGATACAACGATAGGTTCGTGCTGTTCCACCAAAGAAGCGCACAAACGCCAAATAGGGAGGATAGGTTGGCCCGGGAACTAAGACCTCAGAACCAGGGTTAACAAGTGCTGCCATCATCATCTGAATGCCTTCAGAAATCCCTGCAGTAGCAATAACATCCTCAGCTCCAATTGAAATCTTGTTAATGCGCTTTTCCTTATCAACCACGGCATCTCGAAATTCTGGAATGCCAGCCGAAGCCGAATACCCATTATGACCCTGTTTCGCAGCATCACAAAACGCTTCAACTAAGAATGGGGGTGTTTCAAAGTCATAGACAATCGGATCGCCGATATTGAGGTACGTAATTTTTTTCCCCTTCGCCTCCAGCTGTTTTGCTGTGACGACGACATCGCGAATCGCATAATGAATTGTCTTTGTTCGTTCGGTGATTAGGTTGCTTCGAAGTGATTGGCGTGGCATGATGTTGTCACCTACTAAAAATTAGGGTACAGAATATGATTGTGTCAT
>JABXGS010000048.1 GCA_016550425.1 archaeon | reverse complement strand
GCGGCCGATGGAGGGGTTTCTTGTACACCCGAACGACCTCTTTGATCTCTGCAATTGGTTCTTCATTTTGGAGCATGGCTAAGCCTCCTTTGATTTGAAGTGGGTATCCAAGCAATGGTTTAAATATATTTCTATAAGAAAAAACAAACAATTAACCTAATCTGAACTAGCCCTATCGCATTTGAACCCTGCGAAACTTTCCTTCTCAGACATTCTAAGATCAATCCATATAACCGACTAACAAAAGATTCGCCAATCTCACTATCCACATGGCGACAAGGGCTAATTATCCAACTTATTCAATTCCACCGGATAAGCCTCACCGGCGGATTACCCAAGCTAGATTAAATATTTTTCTACTAAGCCCTCTGCCACGGATCAGGGGACTAAGAACCAAAAATGGAGGTAACGGACCTTCGAGGACACACTAAAAAATACAGTCCTGGACGGTTTACTTCATGTCGTAGCAGAGATGTACTTCCCTCCCCGCTACGGCGATAGGTGGCATTGAAGCGTTGCGAAGACCCGTTACCGAATGAGTCGTGAAGACTCTGTGTTGAGTGCACTCATTGTCCCTTTCACCAGTTAATGTCGGGTGAGCACAAGCATGATAGCTCGCCGCACTTCAGGACGTGCAACTGGAGCAGGGTTGCGTACACCCGCAACAGCACGTTCAGCGACTCCCATTTCTGCTAGTCGAGTTCGATTTCGGTTTGGGCCCATTTCCTGGATCCCTCCAATTGTGTTGTCAACCCGAAACCTTTGCAGGCCCCGAGTTGCGGGTGAGAGGGCGTTTTAATTAGTATAAAAGTCTTGCTATTATAATAAATGATTGTTTATCCTTTTCTGGACTGCCCTTATCGCTTTGCACAACGCGATCATTCCCGCCTCGTCTAACCTTATGTCAGCCATTTCATCAATCCAGATAATGATGGTGAAAATAGATTCGCGAATCTCACTATTGACTCAACGAATATGCGAGTGTACCCTTTTTGAATAGAATCATTGAATACACCTCAGCACGGGATTGAAAACAGCGGATTAAAAATGTTACTGGCGGCTTTTTATCCCCTTGGATAAACCCTTCAATTTCTTAACATCATAGGGGGCGTCTAGTCAAAACTTTAATTCAACGAACCGGAGGTCGCATAATGGGTGAATCCCGAGATAAAGATCACGAAAATTGGGTAGATGTGTTACCAGAGAAATCAAAGAAGAAAAAACCAAAGAAGAAGACCAGTAAACGATTATAATGGCTTTTATTTTCTGATGAGTAAAGGTCAGCGTGTTTCACGTCGTTGGCAGACACCGATATCTAGCTTACGATGAACGAGAAAGCCCAACCGTTCATAGATACGGATGGCCCCGAGGTTATCGGAGTCAACCATGAGTGTCACATGTTGAAATTTACTGAAGAGTTCACGAATAACAGCACAGAGAACGCTAGTTCCATAGCCACGATTCTGATATGCTGGGAGCGTGACAAGATTGCCAATTACAGCGACACCGGGACTAGCTTCATAGACCCCGATTGTTCCACAAATCGATACGAGTTTGTTGTGGTCACGGATTCCGTAAAAGGGACCAATGTCGAGTTGCGCTGGATTCCATGCCCCAGCAGTGGTTGTTGAGTAAAATCTGTCTACCTCAGTTAGGTCTTTGGGAGTCATGCGAATGGTTTCATGAAGTTTAGGCATTTGACAGCGCGATTCTTCAAGTATCATCAAGAGAAAGGTGCCGTATGAAAGAAATTGGTAATAAGCGTTGGCAATTGGATGATGCTCCTGTGGGATAATCGCAAAAATTGTAGGATAAGGCATATTGGCTATGAGTTTATCAACAACCGGAGGGTTGCCACGAGTAAAGAAACTGTACATCCCACGACCCCCAGTGTACACAATAAGACATCCGACAAGTGTTCCGTTTTCTCGAGCAATGAACCATTCACTCGAATCCCAGGCTAAGGTGAGATCGTATAGGGGTAATCCATTGAGAGGAAGATCTTGGCGCAGGTAGTCTTCGATTTCTTTGATGGGGACAGTGAGTGGTTGCACTTTAATGGTCACAGATTGTCACACTCACTCCTTTTGCGTCAATTCATTTGGATACTTTGGAGGTGAACAGGGCTAGTTGACGGTGAATTCGCCGTCTTCTTCCATGATAGCGACTTGAATGTTTGAATTGGCTTCAATCTTATCTTTGAAGTCCGAAACAGGTTTCCCCCATGTATGCATTGGGATAACGGCTTTGGGATTTATGGCGAGAGCCGCATCGGCTCCATCATCTGTTTCCATCGTATATGTGCCACCAACTGGCAGTAGAGCAACGTCAATAGACCCAAGTTCTTTCATTTCTGAGATAAAATCAGTATCTCCGGCATGGTAGATGTGTTTACCTTCAACTGTGATGATGTAACCAACACCCAATCCTTTGGGGTGATATGGGTTTCCTGGGGAGCGGAAGCGTGTTTCATTATATGCTTCAACCGCTCGTATCGTTACATCATCAATTACTTTTTCTTCTCCAGGTTTTAGAGCATACACGGTGCCACCAATTTTTTCATGGCAATTTTTGGGGGCAATAACTACTGTGTTATCTGTGCGAACTGTCTTGATTTTCTTTGGATCACAGTGATCAGTATGAATGTGTGTTGAGAGTATGATATCAGCGGGTTCTTTGGGTTTGGCGTATTCTTCAAGGTCGACGTAGATGATCTTCGTATCGGATTTGATTTGGAAGCTAGCATGAGCTAGATATTTTATGGTCACAGTCAATTGAACCACACAGATTGTAGAGGGAAGCAGAGCTATTAAAATCCTGAGTAATCCACCTGATAAAGCTACTATGAGTGTACGACACCTAGTTAGTGGTATGCCTTTTTATGGAGTAAAATAATCCATACCAAGCCAACGAAGCTAAGTATCTGTTAAGCTTTGAATCGTATTGGAAGTTGTTCAGAAATGCCTGAAGGTCCAGAAAAAGTAACGGTTCCCCTGAACCAATCAATTTACATGTTGCATCCGTACAATGCAGCAATGGTTTCATCAAAAACCAAAGATGGTCAAAATAATGTCTTGACAATTGCCTGGATTATACCCACTAGTGTGAATCCTCCTCTCATAGCGATGAGTATTCGAAAAGAACGATTCTCATACAAAATTATCCAAGAAACCGGTGAATTCGTGGTCAATATTCCAACCTTTGACATGGCAGAGAAGGTCATGCGCGCAGGACGAATCAGCGGAAAAGACATGGATAAGTTCGCTGAATTAGATCTTACTCCGCGAAAAGCGAAAATGGTGACAGCCCCTCTTATCGAGGAATGCGTTGCACACTTAGAATGTAAAGTGTGGAAAACCATAGAAACGGGAGATCATGATATTATCATTGGAGAAATTATGGCTGCTCATGTCATGGAAGGTTATTTCTCTAAAACCTGGGATATCACCAAATTCCGGCCGGCACAGCACACAGGAAAGCAGTTCTTTACAACCTGCAGTCTTGAATCCGTTGAAATTAAATTCTAACGCTCTCCATATACCAAAGCATTCCCACGCCTTTCAGATTATTGGGCCAACCAAAAACAACTCGTGATGAAATGAACGAGAAGAAAGAACCGCACCCATTCAGCCGAAAATCCCGAGTGTATGCGAGCCTGATTTTCCTAATTGCTTTCGCCATCATCGCTGTGATTTGGATAATCATTTTTAGCTCCGCCTTGCAACCCTCTGAAAATCTCATCACATTACTCATTCTTTTTCTAGTCTTTGGTGGGCTTGCTGTTCTTCCATGGCTTCCCGTTTTCTTTCCTCGGGAACCTCAAGGCGGTGTCCCTTATGAAGACCTTTAGGTTATTTCAAAAATCAAAATAGCTCCATGCGCTCTAAAACTAAGACTCGTGGGATTCTAATTTCGCTAAGTCTTTTTCCACTTCTTGGAGCGAGTCTTGTAGCGCATCCCTTACCTGAGTAAGAAAGGTTCTCCGCTCTTCCGGTTCGAGCTGTTCTAGGAGTAGGCGAGGCATCTGTTGAAATGGACGCATCGCTGCTGTGCTCATCATTTGGGAAATCATTCGAACCATTTGTGTGACTTGTTCTTTCAGGTAGGTCTTTCCTGCCTTAGTGATTGAGTAATTGGTGCGTTCTACTTCGCCTTTGAATTCTTTCTTACTGGAGATAAAGCGTTGTTCTTCGAGATCGCTTAAGGTGTTATAAAGTAGAGAATGCGAAGGAATCCAAGCCCCACTTGTTGATTCTTCGATTTGCTTCATAAGTTGATAGCCATGCATGGGTTCGTCGTTGAGTATTCGAAGTATTGATATGCGTAGGAGTACGCCCTTTGGTCGTTGGAAGAATGGCGGAAATGCCATATGACCTAATGAATTACGAAAGCTTATATATGTTTGTTAATTTCATGTTTTTTAGAGTCATAAATTCCTTCCAGAGAGAATCCCACTCAACAGAATGGTGAAAAACCGTGACCCAAGCAGAACAACCCACCGAGGATACCCTAAGTGCCCTATTTGACTACCAATCCAGGACCTCAAAATACATCATAGAAGCCATCGACTTATGGAAAACCTATCAGATGGGCCCCGTTGAAGTCAATGCCGTTCGTGGAGTTAACCTCCAAGTACACCGTGGTGAATTCCTCGTTATCTTAGGGGTATCAGGTAGCGGCAAATCCACTCTCTTACACCTACTTGGGGCCCTCGACCAGCCCACTAGCGGAAAAGTCTACGTCGAAGGCTTGGATCTCTCCACGCTTGACCACAATAAACTCGCTGATGTACGGCTACGTCGAGTAGGGTTTGTGTTTCAATTTTTCAACTTAATGCCTCAACTTACAGCTCAAGGAAATGTTGAACTACCTCTAAAATTCGCTGACATTCCCTCTGCAACAGCACATGAACGCGCGCGTGATCTTCTCACCCGGGTTGGTCTGGGTGAACGTCGTGATCATGTCCCTTCAGAATTAAGTGGTGGGGAACAACAACGCGTAGCTATTGCTAGGGCACTTGCGAATAACCCGCGAATTATCCTGGCAGATGAACCCACGGGAAATCTCGATACAAAAACAGGAGCCGAAATCATCACTCTGCTTCGGCAGTTGAATAAAACCCAAGGACTCACCTTCATTGTGGTGGGACACGATACAAGGCTTACAACCGTTGCCGATCGGGTTATTGAAATGCGCGATGGGGAATTTGTTGCCGAACATGCAGGTGGTGGACTGGAGGCGATTCAATGAAATTCCGCAATATTCTCGGATTATCGTTTACAAATATGAGGCGTCGAAAATCCCGAACTGCCCTTACTACATTAGGCATTATTGTTGGTATTATGGCAGTGGTTTCAATTTCTGCTCTAAGTGGCGGTTTTGAAACCCAAATTAATGCACAGTTGATGCAAGGATTGGACATGGACATTCTTACAGTATTACCAGGTGGTGGACTTCTGGGAGGGGGTGGACTAACAACATTCAACATCAATGATACGTATACAATCCAAAACATTACAGGAGTCGAGGCCACATTACCTTTTTCACAATCAGGGATCACTGTCTATAATGAAACAGGGGGAACATTAGCCACACGATTGGCTGGCATGAACTTTACCGACTTGGAAGCAACGTATGGTCACCGTATTACGTTTTCTAGTGGTGATTATCCTGATGATAATGAATCAATCGTCATTGGGTATCTACAGGATCCTATTGCGCAGGCAGGAGATAATGTTACAATTGAAGTCCTAGTCCGCGTTGGTATTGGTTTTGCTTATCTTAACTATTCCTTTATCGTTGGTGGGGTTTTAGATGAAGTTGGATCAACCGGGATGCTTCCCTTTGATCGATCAGTATTCATGCCTTTTGATGCGTATCAAGCCATATTCAACACCGAAAATATCGATAGCATTTTAGTCCGAATTGGAGATCCCAACCAAGCAAATACGATTGCTGATGAAATCAGCGATGCCTTCCAGGACCAAGTTTATGTCCTTGTCCCTACTGCGATTATTGATATGGTGTCAAATGTTTTTAACATCATGGAGGTCTTCTTACTGGCAATTGCCTCAATTGCTCTTCTTGTTGCAGGCATCTCGATTCTCAACATCATGCTCGTTTCTGTCATGGAGCGAACCCGCGAAATTGGAATTATGAAAGCACTCGGAGCTAAAGACCGAACTATACTCAGCCAATTCATATCGGAAGCCGTGTTACTCGGAGTCATCGGAGGAGTCATTGGAATCGTCGTCGGATTCTTCCTCGCCTATGGAATGGGACTCATGCTACCAGCCTTATTTAGCGGAGGATTTGCTACAGACTTTGGAGGCAATGGTGGCGGGTTCGGTGGGTTCGGTGGAAGCGGTACCTTCACACTGGTTCCTGTCCTGCCAATTGAAACTATTCTCATCGCGATGGGCTTCGCTATCCTCGTTAGCGTTGTCTTTGCACTCTACCCTGCCCGCAAAGCAGCTAAGCTAGATCCTGTCAAAGCGCTCCGCTATGAGTAGCTATTAAGAACCAATCTGCGCGCTACGAATGATGGCGAACGTGTTGATAGGATTAACCCATTCAACGTAAAACGTCTCTATTACCCACATTATAGTCACTTTATTACCTACATATTGATTTAAATAGAAAAAGGCATCAGGACCTTCAAGGTTCAGCGACGTGACGTCACAAAACAAGCTATCCCCAATAGTAACAGGGACACGCCGACTCATCCTCGAATCCCTGCTACGAACCGACGTCAATGCTGTCACTCTTGCAGAAAATCTTGGAATCAACATCAGTGCGATTCGTGGTCATTTGGACGTATTGGAACTCGCTGGACTCATCTTCTCAACCTATCAACACGCAACACGTGGGCGGCCCAAACGCCTCTACACCCTAACACCATTAGCTTACTCTCTGTTTCCAACACAAACGACATCGTTTCTTGAAGCCCTCTTCCAGGTTCTTGTTCGATCTTTGGATGCGAAAACGACCAACACGCTCATTCGTCAAGTAGTAACCCGAGTATGGCAGCAAATCCTCCCTGACACACCCACTGGAAATCTCCAAGATCGACTTATCAGAATCGTTGAAGCATTAGATCAGTTTGGATTCTATGTTTCCTTTGACCAGATAGGGCAACAACAAACCATTGTTATTCACAACAACGTGTTCCAGTCAGCATTAGCTGTCCTTCCTGATGCACTGGCAACCCAGTTTCATCAGGATTTTTGGAATCGTCTGAGTCAGCTGTTGGAAGGCATACGTGTTCGGGTCGATCCAGCTGAGGCGCGCCAGCATCGTTTTCGTGTTTTCATCGAGGAGAGACGGGAGTAATGAATCATGTCAATAAGCAAAGTAAAGAAAAACGTCGGCAAAGACGAGAAAATTAGTGACCGCCTTCTTGAAATCGGGAAGGACTATTTAGCGGGCCACACCTTGTCGGCTCTCACTCAACTGTCAACTGTTGGAACCCTTGAATTCTCCGATGCCTTCTACGTTCTCGATAAGCTGGGACCAACTCTCACTCGCCGTGAGCAACGCCTCCTCTTGGATTTACTCACTGAGGTTGTGGTTCTAAGTCAATGCGATGTTGGAATGGACAAGCATGTTCTTCGAGATTACCTGAAAAAACGGATTCGAAATAGTGGGAACTTTGGGGAATTCATCTTTCAAATCATCCAACAGGTGAACGGACTTCATCACACCTAATTACAAACCGAAAGATAACAAAGTTAATGTTTCTACTCATCATCCTAGCCTTGGAAGTCAATGCAATACGAAAAAATTCAAGCCAAGACACTGTTATCCAAACTACATTATGGTGATACATGGTTTCACAGCCACCGCCACATGAACTCATATCGAGGTTGTGAACACGGGTGTGTGTACTGCGATGGAAACTGCCAGTATTATCGCATCGACAATTTTTACACCCACATCCGAATAAAAGAAAATGCCCCACAAATTCTTCGCAAAGAACTAGAACGAGCGAAGTTACGATCTCAAAGTCGTGTTAAATCGGAAACATTGGTTCGATTCCTCAACGACAAAGATGCGTCGAAATTAATTGATCAGGGGCCACAAAAAATCATTGTAGGAATTTCGGGAGGGGTTTCAGATGCCTATCAGCAGGCTGAAGAGGAGTATCGTATCACGCGCCAGGTGCTGGAAACCCTCCACGATTTTCGTTTACCAGTTTTTATCTTGACAAAATCTGCTTCGGTTTTGGAGGATTTGGATTTGCTGAAGGAGATACATGAACAAGCCTTTGTGAATGTCTGTTTTAGCATCACATTGCATGATGAAGAGATGAAGACGATATTTGAGCCCAAGTCCTCGGCAACCTGGGAAAGATTTGCAGCGCTAAAAGAGATTCGAAGGGCTGGATTATTTGGAGGCGTTTATGCCTATCCTTGCATACCCACGATTGGCGATTCCATTGAGAACATGGAGGGACTAGCGAAAGATGCGAAGAAAGCTGAGGCAGAGTTTATCCTCTTTTCGGGGATGACCCTCAAGCCAGGACGCCAGAAAGCCTATTTCTTCAATGTCGTCCGACGACAGGTTCCCGAATCCTTTGATTTGCTGCAGCAGATATATGCAAATAATCACACTTATGGCTATCCAATCATGGACCTGCTGCCTGTTAATGTAATGATTCAAGGACGGCAAATCTGCAAGGAAGTGGGGATTTCAGATCGTTCTCTACGGCATAAAATACCAGGTGAATCTCCCCTCAACATTAAGGTTCTCAATTCGCTACTTGATATTGTGTTTTACCAGTCAATGGTGTTGGGAAAGCACCGAGAGACTTGGCAACCGTATCTTCATGCGGCTATTCAAATCGAGAGAAGCAATAGCGAAATAGCCGACCTTATCCAACAAGGTGTCCTAGAAGAGCAGCTCGGGATACATTCTGCCATCGCTGAGGAAATTCAAGAAATATTGTCCAAAGGAACAGGTCCGATTTTAGAGCAAACCAAAAAGGAACTCGACAATCTAGGGAAAACACGCTCATTGCGCAACAGAGAAAAGGACCACAAACGAGTGAAAAGTTGAGGCGAGAGATTATTCCGGAAGAATGCTGGTATTGTGGAAAGTCTGTTGAGCGTGACGAACAAGGTCAATGCCCGAATTGCCAATCCCAGCTCACACGATTCGATATGAAGCTTCGAATTGTGGATGAAGCCAAGGATTCTACGGATCCCTACAGAGTAGTGGTAAATTCTCTGGATCCAGTTAAACAGAAAGAAGCTGAAATGGCGACGCAATTTCACGCCTGGCTGAAAGATAAACAATTGCTTCCTGGTGGTTATACAATCACCTCTCAAACTGCATTAATGGGCGATTTGTCTCGCCAAGAATTTGGACTCAAACTTTTAATCGTGGCCGATAAAGACCTCGACCTCACGAATCTCCTTGAACGATCACACTTTGAAATCAGCCCTTCTGATTACCGAGCAACCCTTGGATTCAGCCTCTCCTTTCGTGATTATGAGAATGCTGAAAACAGGGTTCGAGTTCTTGCTTGGAATATCCTTCCACCCCATATCCCTTATTTTCTCACTCATTATCGGGGAGCCCATGGAACCATTCTGGTTTATAATGTACGGAACAAACAAGCTTTAGACTCAATTCCATCTTTGCATGATCTTGTTAAAGATATTAACGGGGATGTCCCCATTGCCCTTTTAGGCCATAAATCAAATCCCCGAGACCGTCGTCAAGTACCCAGAAGAGCAGCTCAAACAGTGGCGGAGCAATTAGACATTCTTTATCATGAAACTCGAGATCCGACAGGCCCCACACTTGAGCCATTACTAGAGGAGTTGGTTCCCAAGATGCTGGGCTTTGCTAAATATTGAATACAGAAGTAATAGCAAAGAAGAGAAAAAAGTGAAACCCATGACAAACACAGAGAAACCGAAGTATGGTTTTGTCGCAATCAAACCCTTTGCTGCATTAGGAATGCTTGGAATTGCCGGATTGATATTAACGGTTCTATCATTTCAATTTCTTCCTCCCTTCCAATGGTTTCTTCTTGGGATTGGCATACCATTTGCGATTATCGGATTATGGCTGGGCATCGCCTATGCGCTTCTTTATCGAAGGGTATTTCACCTTGAGAAAGTAGGACCAATGTGGAGTACGGTTTCAGGTTTCGATAAAACACTCAATGGGGATGAACAGGTTCTTGATATCGGGTGTGGAACTGGTCGGGTCGCCATAGGAATTGCGAAGCGCTTAACCACGGGCAAGGTCACAGGGATCGATATCTTCGAATGGGTAAATGGGCCTTCACTTAATGTTGCTACAGAAAATGCACGCATTGAAGGAGTCAGTGACCAAACAGAATTTCAACATGGTGATGCCACCGAACTTCCCTTCGAGGACGCTAGCTTTGATGTCGTCACCATGGGTTCAGTTCTCCATGAAATTGAAGAGGAAGCTATGAAAATCAAAGCCCTCAACGAAATAACCCGTGTTCTTAAACCCGGAGGAAGATTTGTCACTCTCGAGTTGATTCGAAATCGGAAGATGTTTGCGTGGTTGCTCTTCTTTGCCTTTGTGTTCAAACCTCTTGATTATTGGAATACTCTGTTTGGAGCATACACGGATTTCGAGATTGATGAACCCTGTATAGTTAAAGCGCCCATCGATGCAGTTGTATTCACATTGAAGAAGTCTAACTAATTTCAAAGATCATGCGATGCCATATTACCCTTTTATGGTTAGATTGAAGAGAGATACGTCATATCCAATCTAGACGTGGTCCAATGGAATTCGTAGACATTCCATCCTTACAAGCAGCATTCACAATACGCCAAGGTTTAGGTGAAGATCCTCTTTGGTCAACACCACAAAAAGCTATCAAAGAAATCGCTGCTGTACAACTTGACTCGATATCTGTCGTAGCCAGAAGCCACCATCTAACCCTACGAAACCGCATAAAGGATTACCAGCCTAACCAGCTATGGAACGCACTTCGCCAGCACCAGGTATTTGAAACTTGGGCGCATGCCTGCTGTGTT
>JABXGS010000047.1 GCA_016550425.1 archaeon | reverse complement strand
CTCCACAGTTTTTACTTTTGGATGAGCCCTTTGGTGGTTCAGATATCCAACGTCGTGATAATATCATCCGGCTCCTTCAAGATGAATTATCTCGAACCTTTCAACAAATCATTGTCGTGAGCCATCAGACTGCCGTTCTATCTGCATCGGAGCATCAATACCGTATGGTAAATGGCCGAATTATTCATTCCGATTAGGACAGCGATCGGGTTAGGAAAGGATGTTCCTGTTTCAGTTGATAACCTCTCTCGGTGAAGAAATCATATTGAGCTTGATGTGAGAACGCTGATAACTGGGTTACTCCATTTTTCCAGCTAAGATATTCTGTAATCGTCAGGACAGAAGTTAGGAATTCGATATCTTGAGCATTTTTTTCATCTACCCATATTCGCAAAAAGGGATAATCAACGGTGAGGGCTTCCTTCTCGCCTTGTCGTAATAACCATAATTGGGGTCTTGGCACATCGACTCCAAGCATACTATACAAGTGATCTGTATGCCGCAGGTAACTCCAGATGTATTCTGAAGTGTAATTTATCCCGATGCGCGGCACAAAGCCCATTGGAGTATGTTCACGTTGCTTCCAATGCAACGCAATCTGTTGAACACCAAAGGGCGGGGGCTTTCGAAACGGTTTGAGGGTTTTTGAAAATTGTGCTTCTTGATCAATGGTTTGAAAATCATTTGCCTCGAAAAACTGGGTGGCTTCCGCGTTTTCAGCAGTAGTGAAGAGCTGGTTACAACCCTGACTTCGGGCAATTGTAGCTGCATTGGTAATCATTTGTGTACCAATACCTTGGTGTCGAAATCCCGGGTGTACAACCATCCAGGCAATGAAAGCCTGGGGGCTGCGTTCTGTTTGGTTTTCAATTAGAAGTTCTAGTTCACCTACAAGCATGTCTGGTGTTCGAGCAATGAGGATTATTCCACCGGCTTCTTCCATGACATCTAAATGAAGCGCTAAGGTTTGTCGGTCGAGCCACGGTCCTCCTTGCTGCCACAGTTCCATACGTGATAAATGCTGCCATTCCTCAGGGTTGCTTGTTTCACTGGTTTCTGAATCTTTCCGATTCAAGGCAACCAGATCTGGGACATCTGCCTTCGGGTTAATTCGCTCGATGGAAATTTCTGTCACAATGCCAGATATCACTACAAGTTGAAATAAAATCTTCTCTATCCGTGATTAGAAGGTGAGAAATTATACCCAAAAGTAGATAATAACTCGGTCATATGCTATTCACGAGTGCTAACGCAGGAGACTAAAATTATGAACTCATCAGAACAAATCACGAATCGGTGGAAGAAGGCGTTTCCTTTATCTGATTTCAATCCCGCATTGGATAAACCCTCAGATGAAGACCATCGGCTTGCTCAACAGTTCTGTCCTATACTTTATGTTGATCCCCTCCTTATTCGAGAAGAACAAGCCGACCTCGCAAAAAATCTAGGTCTTATAGAAGACACTGGAAGGTTAGCTTCTTTACGAAAACGGGTTCGTGGTGGTGATTTCGCAGGCATCGTAGACACGCTATTCCTCTTTTGCCTCGGCGAATTTCCAGAAAACCTCAATGGAGCCAAACTTGCTGTGCTAGGTGTAGCTTTACCCGATAGTGATATCCCCTGGGATAAAGAGATGCATGGCGTATTAGACCGAATCCGTGAAAGACTTCGTTCAGAATATTCTGAACAATTCCTAGAGTATGTACGTAATCTCTTTTCAAGCATCTTTCCTTCTGAAAATACGCCAACATGTGTGATCAAATATCGAGTAAGCCACGATCCCGCAGATAAGAATGTGTATTGCATCCAGTATTTTGCATATTGGCCTATTCAGTTGCTTCCTCGACATCTCTATGATTATGAGCCCGTGTATGTAATAGTAAGGAAAAAAGGCAAGACCTTCGAGCCGCTCATTGTGTCATTCAATGCCGATTATGGGGCAAGACCTCTACTCAAAGGCAAACGTCCTGGTCACATAATTCGCTCCTTCATCAATTGGGACAGTGATGATCTGCAAATTACTCCTGATGATTTCAATCCCATGGCAGACTACATGACCAAAGCCTATGGTGGAAGCTATCATTATCAAGAGGTTCCTAGCGATCGGCGTATAAGCCATATCGATAATCTTCAAGGCACTACTAGTCCTATCACATTGTTTGTGCCGAAAAAATGGCATTCCTATGATCTTGCCACACCTGAGGTGCGACGGGATTACTGGGCTCTTCCCTGCAAATTACACCCTCTCAAAACCCAGGATCTACTCCACATTGAATGGAATGTTCAAAATCCATTCCAAGCACCCTTTCTTTTTCCAAACGTTGGCAAAAAGAATGCCCTAATGCACTTTCCTCTCGATGCTGCGACACTTTGGCAAAATGAAACCTACCGTCGATGGAGCAATTATGCCATGGTTGAATTTCACATCAAGCATGGACGCCCATCTCAAACGGTCTCAAATATGTATGCCTATCAAGTTGGTCTCTTCATCGATTTATTCGCTGAAATCTCGGGTGAAGGGGTCGGACTGAGCATGTGGCCACTAATCGAGGCAAGGGAACGAGAAATTGAGGAGACACTCTCATTTATTCAACGAATGCGCAAACCTAAATAATGAACCGACATCTGAAGCCATTGAAGGAGAACTGGTTACAGCTCTTCAGAAATTACTCAGATAAATCGGAGTCGATAGATTTGACGAAAACTCGTGCTGCTGGTGAACCCGGTCCAGAATTAACTGCAGGTGGTACAGGTCAGCGATTCTGGTGGGCCCTACTTATTACCCTATTCGTCGTTTTCTTATTGTGGGGATTCTTCCAACTCCCCCCTTTCAATCTGGTCCTCTGGGGAATCGGTTTAGTTTTTTTAGTTATCTTCCTTATTCTTATCTACCGTAGAACGCGTGTTTCAACAAAACTTGAATTTGCCGAAGTTCGACGCCTTATCGCATGTGACGAATGTGACGTTGAAACAGAGGGTCCTCTAGAGGCCGGAGATCACATTTTCCGAGAAATTGGTCCATGTCCCAGATGTGAGGGGCACCTCTATATCAAAGCCATTTACAGTATTGATTCAAAAAAACCACTCAAACGCCAGCACCCTCGTGACGAAGAATCTGAAGCAAAGAAGGAATCAGACAAGTGAGTTCAGTGTTCACCCATAATTCTTCTGATATTCGTGTTGAAGATTTTCTCCAAATCCTCATAAGATACATTTAGCTCCCTAAAGATACGAAGCTGCTTGTCAAGAATATCATAACGAAATCCTCGAGGAAACATTGAGCTGTCAGTTCCAAACACAATTCGTTCAGGCCCACCCGCTTCAAGAGCTCGCTTCATAACAGCTTTCAGATCCGAAGGGTAGGGAATGTATCGCATCCAGACGTTGGATCCTGAAGTATCCACGTAGATATTGTCCTGTTGGTAAAAAAGAAGAAGCGTTTCTCGAAACATACCTGCACCAAGATGTGCAATACCGAAATGAACGCGTGGAAAATCCCGAGCCGCAGGCTGCAAATCTAGAGGGTTGCCATACCGAAGATTCACACCTGCTCCAATCGAAATCCCAAAATGGTGAAGTACAGGAACATTAAGTTCATCAGCGATTTCGTAGATTTTGTATGCCTCTTCATCGTAGGTATGAAAATTATGAAGAACTGGATAGAGTTTGTAACCATGAAAGCCTAGGTCACGAATAACGAACCGGGCTTGCTCTTCCGCATCGGGTAAAAGGGGATTGATATTAGCGTATCCATAGAATTTACCCGGAAACCGTTTCATTGCTTCTGAAAACTCGTTCCACGCTTCAGGACCAACCATCATTCCAATTCTTGTGATTCCATATCGTTCCAACTCATTGATCCATCGTTGCACAAAATCCTCATCTTGACTTGGTATTTCCACATTAGTCATATCCGTTCGGGTTCGGATACGTCGCTGTACGGCGTCTGAACTTACCTGCCAGGATTGAAAAGTGGCATAAGGGAGAAAGTGGGAATGGCTGTCAACAACTTTCAAACCCAGTTGCTCATGAAGATGCTTCTCGTTTTTCGGCACAAAAAGACCTCGCTTTTAGCGTTCAGTTCTTTTGCGCTTTTTAATCTGGTGCAGTTTCGTATACTGCCGTTTTTAATTCTAATGTACTGATGAGGCTTCTGGGACGCATGTTTAAAAGGACGAGATAACTTCGAATCTATAGTAGTCTGAATTTTTTGAGATGTGGCTGAAGTGTCCGATTCACCTCGTACCCGCGAATCTGTGAAAGGTCGTGAACAAGGCATCACGATTCAAACCCCTCAACTCTCCTTAGAAGGCATTCTTGTCTTGACTGAACAAGCGAACCAACCAGGAATAGTCCTTTGCCATCCACATCCCTTATTCGGTGGATCCATGGACGATAGTCGCCTGAAAGCCATACAAGATGCGGCTGTGGCGAAAGGCTTCAATACGCTTCGTTTCAATTATCGTGGAGTTGGAAAAAGCGAGGGGCAGTTTGGGCAAGGAATCGGGGAAATACAGGATACAATTGCGGCGGTAAAATATCTACGGAACCATCCGCATACTAATAATGTCCATATCGCTCTGTTAGGCTACAGTTTTGGAGGGAGTATAAGCTTAGCTGCTGCGATGGATGTCTCTCCTGCTGCACTTGTCATTATCAGCGCACCACTCAAACTACCTGATTTAGATGCAGATCTCATTAAGGATGCCATTCGCTACGTCTCCTGTCCCACTTATGTCGTTCATGGTCAAGATGATGATTCTGTCAATCCAGTTGAGGCTGAGACAATATATGCGATGCTACAAGTTGAGGAAAAATACCTCCGATTGATTAAAGGTGCTAATCATTTCTGGACACGACGTCTTAATAACATCATTCCCATGATAATGGCGTTTCTAGCCGACAAACTCCACCTTACTAAATCTTAAGGTCCATTCTGATTATCTCCAAATTATGGAATTTTTCTTAACAATAATGCTTAAGTGCGCCTTTGAGGTGCTTAGTGCGCGAGGTTGTCCGAATGGTGAAAGTATACGGAAAATCCGCCGATCAAATTTCCTCTGCACTTCAGAAGGGCGAGGTCACAATTGATCTTGTTGGCATTGGAAACATGGGGCTGCCTGTAGCCGTTGCTTTTGCAAAAGAGGGAGCTAAAGTCGTTGGTGTACGAACCAATCAGAAAGTAGTGGATATGATTAACCGTGGAGATTCTCCACTTATTGGCGAACCAAACATTCCAGAACTCTTGCAGGAGATGGTTAAGGCAGGGAAATTCCGCGCTACCACGGACGGAACTGCGGCAGCAAATGACTCAGATGTCATAATTCTATTAGTCCCGCTCTTAGTAGATGAACAGGGTCAGGAAGATTACACCATAATCAAAAGTGCAGCTAACGTCGCCGGAAAGGGCTTGAAAAAAGGGGACCTAGTGATTACTTCCACAACGATGCCTCCTGGTGCAACAGAGACTGTTATTCAACCGGTTCTGGAAGCCGCAAGCGGGTTAAAAGCGGGTAAAGACTTTGGTCTCGCTCACAGTCCTGAACGGCTAATGGTCGGTCGTGTTGTCAGAAATCTTTACAAGTTTCCGAAAGTTGTTGGGGGTATCGATGAAGCAAGCACTGAGGCTGCGGCGGGGGTATATGGGCTCTTTGGTGATGTAGTACGAACTTCATCGCTGTTGGCCGCAGAGCTGGTGAAAGTCGCAGAAGGTACATTCCGCGATGTAAATATCGGTTATGCGAACTTATTGGCGCAACTCTGTGAACCCTTAGGTGTTGATGCTTGGGAGGTGATCGCTGCGGCAAACGAGGGTACACGGGAACATTGTATGATTCATCGACCAAGTGCTGGAGTCGGTGGTCACTGTATCCCCGTCTATCCCTGGTTCCTCATCAATAAAGCAAAGGAGCTGGGAATCAACTCTGCGCTGCTACGTCAAGTCCGATACCTTAATGATAGCATGCCATTTCACACCATCGAATTAGTTATTCGTTGTTTGAATGCCCAAAAAAAATCCATCAACGGTTCGAAAGTAAGTCTTCTGGGCATTTCCTTCAGAGCTGATGTAAAGGAAACACGATTTGCTGCTAGCTTGAAGATTCTTAAGCACTTGCGTGACTACCATCCGGACGCAATCCTTGCTTATGATCCATTCTTTTCAAAGAAGGAAGTAACGGATTTGGGTTTCACTCCCACAACATTTGAAGACGCTCTGAGGGCTGACTGTGTTATTATTCTAGCTCCTCATACTGAATTCCAAGACGCGAAAACAAAATTAGTTGCGATTGAAGATCGTTTAATTGACACTACAAACATGTTACCACATACTCCTTGGAAAGTAGGGCGAATCCCTTCAACTTAGCACAATTATTTGGTGACCAAGTTTGGACTCAATTGACAAGGGCCTTCTTAACGATCTAAATGAAAACTGCCGGATAACCTATCGAGAACTCGCGCTCAAGTACAACATCTCTTCAAGTGCGATTAAAAAACGAGTCAAAAAACTTGAGGAGACTAGAATAATCACCAGCTACGGTCTTCGATTATCATTAGAAATGGCAGGTGTCCGGTTGCTCTATGGGATGCTAGCCACTGATGGGTCTCAAGATGAAGCTGAGTTTGTAAACACATTGGGTGGCAATAACAAGGTCATTGCCGCGGCTTCCTACACTGGTGGTCATTATGTCCTTATCGCCGAATTTCGTGACTCACAAGATCTATGGGACATTGGGGCTTTTTTACGAAGTTTTGACTGCGTTCACAACATAGAAACACACCAATTGTTGAGTCCACCCGGGAAGATTATGGAGTTCTCCAAACTTCATCTTCGTATCCTAAAAACTTTGAAAGAGGATCCACGAAAGTCAATCGTGGAGATCGCAGAGCAGTCTAACTTGACTGCACGACGTGTCCGTAAGTTAGTTAAAGAAATTATCGAAGGCCGAGCTGTGATTTTTAGCACCTTCGTTGAGCTTGGAGCCGCAGGAAGTATTCCCTTTCTAATGCGAATGACTTGGGATGAACGCGCGACCGATCATCAAACAATAGTAGCTTGGCTCAAAGAAACCTTTGAACCATCGCTTTGGGAGACCTATATTTCCGTTGAAGCGCCCGTTATCATCTCACTTCTAACAGCTGAAAATCTCAACGAAGTAGACACAATTTCTCGAACCACTCGACGACATGAACACATTCCCCGAGTTACTGTCCAAATAGCAAAACATCACAACTACTTCCCTGGAATTCGAAGTGCTGCGTTAGAGCAACTTATCAGCAAGGCTAACCTATGAACCAAATAAGGCGATCACCCCGCTAACCTACGAGAACCACTAACACAATAGAATAAACTGTCTTTATAAGCATTAGTTGATGTTTTTGGTGCTATTATTGCGGAGTTATAAAAAAACACTTTCACCACTTATCTTGTGAGGTTAAAGGCTTCTTGACTGTGGAATATTCAAAAAATACGGCAGTCACAACCAAACATTCTGAATTTGGTCGTTGCCACGATTGTGGATCTCAAGATATTGTACACGATCCTCAAAGGGGTGAACTCATCTGTACTAATTGTGGAATGGTCCTCTCTGAGGCGATGATTGATCCTCGAGCCGGTGTACGGGCATTCACACCGGAAGAGAAAGCTGAACGGAGCACAAATGGGTTACCACTCTCTCAAATGCTCCCTGATTTTGGTTTATCAACAAAAGTATCCACCCGTTTGAATGGAAACGGTATATCCCCTGAACGAGCGGGACGACTCGAACGAATAATGCGGTGGAACTCCCGATCAACATGGCGACGACGAAACTTCACCATCGCTTTTACAGAAATTCGTCGAATGGCCGAAAAGCTGAGTGTCCCTGGACACATACGCGAAACCGCCGCGATTTTTTATCGAAAAGCCTACAAAAATGATCTTCTCCGTGGGCATAGTATCAAGGCAATGGTTGCCGCCTGTGTTTTTGCAGCAGCGAAAACGTGTGGTTTCCCGTTAACATTAGATAGTGTATTGAAAACTTCATCAGAGGAAGAACGCGTCATCAAACGATGTTACGTGCTGTTAGTGAAGACGCTGGACCTAAAGCCCAAACGACAAAATATTAGTTCAATTGTCCCACGTTTTGCCAATGCTCTTGGGCTATCAGTACCAGTTGAACAACGTGCTATAGAAATTCTTGGTCTAACGTCACAGAAACTTCAGCTCTCAGGAAAAGATCCCAAAGGCTATGTAGCTGCAGCCATTTATCTTGCTGCTAAACAACTTGGTGAAACCCGGTCACAACAGGCTGTTGCCACCGTATTAGGCATTACAGAAGTCACACTTCGCTCACGCCAACGAGAAATCGCAAAGATAATTCAATTCACTTAGGATCCTTCAAGACTACATCTCCTTCCCGAAGCTGATGGTGCCAGCAAGTCTTAAAACAGTCTGCGTCTTAGCACTTTCATAACCCATCGTCAGGTGGGTATTGATGGTAATCTGACTCTGGTGTCCAGTGTGTCAAGCACAACCCTCAATGCCTTCTTTAATCCAAAATCAATCGCTGTTATTGGTGCCACTGATAAACCAGATCGAATTGGATACCAAGTAATCCGGAGCCTCCAATTAGGTAAATTCGAAGGCACCATATACCCTATCAACCCACGCCTAGAAGCCCTCCTTGAATTGAAAGCTTATCCAAAAATAGAGGCTGTTCCCCATCCAATTGATTTGGCTATCATTGTTTTACGCAAAGACCGGGTCCTAGATGCCGTTGATGCTTGTGGGCGGAAAAAAGTACATTCGTTAATTATAATGAGCTCCGGATTCAGTGAGTTAGGAGATTTAACTACAGAACTTGAACTCGGAAAACGCATTAGACATTATGGGATGCGGTTGTTAGGACCCAACTGTGCTGGGTTTGCCGCAACCAACGAGCAGATATTCGCCAGCTTTGAACATCGTCTACAAGTTGGTAATCTAGCATTTATTTCCCAAAGTGGGGCTATGTGTGCTGTTGTTCTGGCAATGGCTCGTGCAGCGAGTCTTGGCTTCAGCATGTTTGTCAGTTATGGAAACGCAACCGATATTGGTCCCGAAGAAATTCTCAGCTACCTTGAATCACATACACCGACAACAATAATCGGTTGCTATCTCGAAGGAGTCCAAAACGCTCGTCACTTTTTATCGGTAGCAAAGCAAATTACACCCCAAAAGCCCATAGTCGTCCTAAAACCTGGGGAAACTTATGCGGCCAGCCAAGCAATTCAATCACACACCGGCGCAATGGCAGGAGACCAAGCAATCTATACTGGTGCGTTTCGGCAAACTGGTATAATTCAAGTTTCCACCTTAGAAGAATTTACTGATTCATGCCTGATATTATCCCAAGCTCCTCTTCCAAAAGGAAATTCTGTAGGTATTATCACAAATAGCGGAGGTCCTGGAGTTCTTGCAGTAGATGCGTGCACTCGTTTCGGGTTAGAGGTAAATCCGTTTCCCACACCGCTTGTCAAGGAGTTCCAAACATTCTTGCCTCCGATATGTCCAATGATAAATCCCGTTGATCTGGGGCCAGAAGCTTCGCCAGCTACATATCAGCGAGTAACAGCAATGCTTCTCAACCACGCAGAAGTCGATATGGTCCTCGTGTTGTGTGTCCCAACGGCTTTTTCAGATATCAAACTCATATCAGAAGCCGTTGCAAAAGCCCACGAAGACAACCCACAAAAACCGCTTATAACCTGCTGGTTAGCTGAAGATATTGTGAAGACCGGGATTCCAATTTTACACAAAGCCGTTATTCCCAACTACCCAACCCCACAACGAGCCGCAACTGCTCTTTCGATTCTTAGACAACGAGCTGCGTGGCTTAGGATAATGAGCTGAATTCTGCCTATTTGCATACCCATAACACTAAAAACCGGAATTGCGTTCGAAGAAGAAGGAATGTATCTTCAATGCGTGTTGCGGTATTAGATCCACGTGCCTGTAACCCCTCCAAGTGCTCAAAAGAATGTCAGCGCTTTTGTCCACCACAGCGAATGGGTGATGAGGTTGTTGTCTTCGAAGACAAAAAGGATGCCCAACCACGCATTGTTGAAATTCTATGTACAGGCTGTGGCATCTGTACACGAAAGTGCCCATTTGGGGCATTACGCATCATCAATCTTGCTGACGAGTTAGAAACAGATACTTCTCATCGATATGGACCAAACAGTTTCAAGCTATTCCGCTTACCGATTCCTGCTCCTGGCTCAATAACTGGGCTAGT
>JABXGS010000249.1 GCA_016550425.1 archaeon | reverse complement strand
TCAAGTAACGTGTCAATTGGGTACATGGGAGTCGACCTCCGCGTCCAAAGTGTACCCCCCTTGTTCATATCCTCTTGAAAAAACTTGCCTCTCTGCAATGTTTTTAGATTAAAACCCCACTTCGAAGCCTCTAAAGAACAATTCATGGCGATTTGGAATGGTAACTTCTCCTGAGCTCTTTCTCGCTGGCGTCTTCATGGGAATTCTAGGTGCTGCTCTTTTTGGAATGTCAAACGTCGTCTACAAATCCCAAAGTGCTGGCATCCAACCTGTTGCCATTAATGCATTTAAGATGTGGATTGCCTTGCCAATTATTGTCTTTGCTGTCCTCCTTTTGCTTCCTCTGACAGGCTTCAATGTACCTCTTGCATCAATCCCGTTCCTGGCTTTATCGGTTATCTTTGGCGCAGGAATCGGTGACCTTCTGTATTTAACGAGTCAATCACGCATCGGAGTTTCTCGGGCGTTTCCAATTGCAATGACTTTCCCATTCATCACCTATTTCATGTCTATTTTCTTCCTGCAAGAACCCCTGTTCCTTACTCGCTTAATTGGTGTGGTTCTCGCAATTCTTGGGATTAGTATAATCACTCGAGAACAGACTTTACAAGAACAGGACGCTATTCTACTGGGTGTGAATCAATCTGTTTCTAAATGGGATAAGATTGGCATCTCACTCGCGATTGGGGCAGCACTTTTCTGGTCAACAGCAACAGTCATCCTACAGCTTGGGCTAGTTGGCGCTGATCCAATCGACTCCAATCTTATTCGAATTATAATTGGATCACTTTTTTTACTTCCCGTCTTCCTTTTTGCCCGAAAGCGGGGCATGCCTCTTCCAACCAAACAGGCAACCAAACTTGTTCTTATCGCAGCATTCTTTGGTATGGGTATCGGTTCAATTCTTTATGTGAATGCTGTTTTTTTCACGGGTGCTGCAGTAACATCTGTCATCGCTGCGACTGCTCCTCTATTTGCACTCCCCTTTACCATCATTTACCTGAAAGAAAAAGTCACACCTCTCATTCTTCTAGGCACCATTCTCTCTATTAGTGGAGTGTGGCTAGTGGTCTTAGGATTTTAAAAAGAAAAAAGCTGCGAACCAAGTGAAGAGAATCCACTGGCTCGCAAACACAACTAATATAGGCTTTAGTTATTTGAAGAATTTCTTCGCGGCTTCCATATCTTCCATAACGGCTTCTAGGTCTTCTTCGTGTTCAACTTCATCAGCTAAGATTTTGTAGATGATATGGGTTGTTATTGGGTCTTTGCCTTTGATTTTGTCAATAATTTTTGTATAAGTTTCTATTGCACACTGCTCGCCTTTGATGTTCTGTTTCAAAATCGGAACAACGAATGGATCTGTAGGCGCTTCATATCCACAATTGGTCTTCGACTGCCACTCTGAGGGGCTTAGAATTGGCGTCCCACCTAGTTGAATAATGCGTTCCACAAGCATTCCTGCATGTTCGAGTTCCTCATTAGCATGTTCTTCGAGTTCGCTAATAACAGTTTCACGCATAGGGCCAACGACGATTTTTGCACCGATCCAATATTGATAGTATGCAAACCATTCATCTGCAAGTGCTCTGTTCAATAATTCGATTAATTCTTTGAGGTCATATTGGACGATTTCACGACCTTTTGTTCCCATTTTATTACCTCCTATCGCTTCAGAAGGGAATTTGGCATTAGTGCATGAGGTGGCGTGACTTATAATTAGCTAGTATCGTCCTAATCGTTTCATGGGATATCCACAACATCGAAGCTCTCCACCACCGGCTGCTGTGACTTCGATTTCATTCCCACACCACTCACATCTATACTTTTCGCCTATGTTTTGAACTCTGGCCATAAAGAATCCACCATTCCAATTGTGAAAACCAAATGAATCTTTAGTGCCCTTATTCATATTTTTTTCTAGAAACACTCGAAATGCTTAGTAAAGGTAAGAAAAATGAAATGCAGATGGATAGAAGATATCACCCACCTGCAAGGTATTTTCTAGAGAAACTAAAACTTATGGCAAACCTGCTTACTTGCCTCGCTGACCCAAGCGGTTATCGAGCATGAATAGTGCGCCTTTTGAATCTCCTATCTCTTTGAGTAAAATGGCGACGTTTTGGGTCTGTTCCTCTTCTTCAACCTGTTCTTCATAGAACCAGTTGAGCATGGGGATTGCTGATTTATCTCCCATCTTTTCGGCTAGTTTTCCGATTTTGAAGATTCGCTCAGTAACAATTTTTTCATGTTCATAGGCGTTTTCCCAAGCAGCTAGAGGTGAATCCCAGTCAGTGGCAGGTCCTTTAATCTCAGCAAGAGTGACTCGACCTCCACGATCAGAGATATGGGTCCAAAATCGCATGGCGTGTTCGTATTCTTCACCAGCTTGGTGTTTCATCCAATGTGCCATGCCATTCAGGTTAACGGATTCAAAATAGGCTGCCATAGAAAGATAGATGTAAGCAGAATAGAGTTCGAAATTTATTTGATCGTTTATTGCATCTTGAAGTTCTTTGCTAATTTCCATGCATCAACACTTCCATACATAAGAGTTGTTGGAAGCGTAGCAAGTTCCTCTTTATATTTGTAGTGAACTTCTTAACATAGTTAAGAATAATGTGTCGTTCTGCTCTTCGCCAGTTCAATACTCTTTTAACGAGATAGAATCTTTACACTGTTGAGTACAATGAAGGCACTAATCGTCGTTGATATGCTAAATGATTTCGTCACGGGCTCTCTCAAATGTGACCGAGCCCAGCGCATTATTCCTCACATTCGGGAACTCATGGATGGGTTTCATAAAAACAAACTCCCAGTAATTTTTGCGAATGATAGTCACCTTGACACCGATTTTGAAATGGATCGTTGGGGTGCTCACGCCATTGAAGGCACTAAAGGTGCCGAAGTCATCCCCGAACTGACACCCACTGATGAGGATATTGTCATTGGGAAACACGTGTATAGCAGCTTCTATGAAACACCATTAGATTCCATCCTTCGAAGTCGGAAAGTCGATACCGTGGTTCTCACCGGACTCCATACCCACCTTTGTGTTCGACATACAGCTGCTGACGCTTTTTTCCGCGGGTATAAAATCCTAGTGCCAGAAGATGGTGTCGATTCCTTTACTGCAGAGGACCATGAATCGGGACTTGCCTATTTGAAGGAATATTATGGCGCTAATATCACTGATGCGAAATCAATCCTGAACGGTCTGAAGAAATAGGAATACATGTCTTGGGTTTAGATCACTACTATATACTCTAGCTTGTGACCTTCTCAAGCTCTGGGCTTAATTTGACAGGAAAAATCGGTGCTTCACTGAGCAACCGATAGGGTTTGGATAATAAGCTAAGTTGGATTTTACAATACTGTCTGCTTTCTTCAAGCATTGGAAAGTTATAGGTGAGAGTCCCGTTTTGGATAATCGGAATTAAGAGGGGCTTAGAATCGGGAATTTCTTCTTCCCATCGAGAGATTGTGTCACGATGGAATAATCCGTTTTCATCGAATTGACGATGGATTTGTTTACGATAGGGTAGTAGCACTTTGTCAGGACTTAGTTTGGTTTTTGGAATGGCTTGCCCGTCTTTTCCGGTGCGTTCAACGAGTTTATACACTCCAGGAAGGGCGGAGACTCCTCCTTCACGTGTAATCGGGTTGAAGTTTGCGCCAGTAACGAGTCTGGTTCCTACACCAAATCCATCGATGGGGGCATCTGCACGAATTAGTTCTTCGATTCGGTATTCATCGAGATCACTACTCACAAAGATTTTTGCGGTTGTTAAACCAGCTTCATCTAAGAGTTGCCGGGCTTGAATGCTGAGATTGGCGAGATCACCACTATCTAAACGAATACCGGTGAGACGATATCCTTGTTCGTGCAATTCTTTCCCAATAATAATGGCATTCCGAACTCCCTCGAGTGTATCATAGGTGTCGACTAATAGGATTGTATTATAGGGAAAGGAAGCCGAATATTCACGAAAGGCTTGCAACTCGTTGGGACGGTTCTGAATAAAAGCATGAGGCATAGTTCCGATGTAAGGGATATCCCATATCTTACCAGCTAACACTAGGGATGTGCCCGTTGCTCCTGCAAGAAAAGCGGCTCGTGCTGCCAATACTGCTGCATCACGACCGTGGGCACGACGAGCACCAAAATCCACTATCGTACGTTCCCCAGCGACATCCACCATTCGTGCTGTCTTTGTCGCGACAAGCGACTGGAAATTCATGACATTCAACAGGTATGTTTCGATGAGTTGGACTTCAATGGTGGGGCCTGTTACATTGATAATTGGTTCATTAGGAAACACGATGGTTCCTTCTGGAACTGCATAAATGTCTCCACTGAATTTGAAATTCATAAGAAAATCTAAGAAACCGTTGCGAAAGTCGGGTCCTGAAGTTGCTTCTAACCATCCCAGGTCCTTCTCTTCGAATCGCAGCTTTAAGATGTAAGCGATGACCTGCTCTAATCCCGCGCTAATCAAATAACTTCCAAAAGGCAGGGATCGCACAAAATATTCTTGGGTTACTATGGCATCGTTTTGATGATCAAAATCTGTTTTGGTGCTAGTGAGTTCGTAATAATCTAGGAAGAGGGCTAGTTCATTGGGGTTCGCGAGTCCAAGTTTAGGTGCTGGCATACCATTGACCTCCAAGTTCTCACTTAAAGCAGGATTGGAATACTATAAGGCTTTAGGAAGGGTTTTCAACGCGAGTTGTCTAGCATATTGAATTACACTCGCTCAAGGTGAAAATAATCATGGAATTGAAGACGTTGGAAGTAATTCGACAAGCTGGAGTCATAGATGAATATCAACTAGCGTCTAGCCTTAACCTTTCTCAAGACGAACTCCATTCCATGTTATCTCCACTTATTCAACTAGGTTATGTTACCGTTATCACCAAACATGGTAAAGATTGCCTGAGCTGCAGCTCCCGCTTCGCTTGTCCTAGTAGCCGCATCCATTCAGTTGGTCCAAACACAACTTTCTCTGCTTACCGTCTAACCTCTGCAGGTATGCGGTATCACCGAGAGCTCCGCACCCAAATGAGTAAATGACACTATTTACTCACATTAGGCAAAGGCTTTTCATAAAACACATTCATTAATCGATGTGAGGAATCTATCTTGTCTTCACGATTACAAATCGGTCAATCAGCGCCACCAATCAAACTCTATGACACTGAACTCAAACTTCGCACCCTAAAAGAATTCAAAGGGCAAATCGTTGTCCTTGCCTTCTTCCCAGGTGCATTTACTGCTGTATGCACCAGGGAGTTGTGCCATTTTCGTGATACGCTCGCTAATTTCGAATCTGTTAACGCTCAAGTGCTTGCTATAAGTGTGAATGACCCTTTCACGAACAAAGCCTTCGCTGAACAAAATCGCCTCATGTTTCCAATCCTTAGCGATTACAACCGGATTGTCATCAAAGCCTATGATGTTGTTCAAGAGGGCTTAGGCGAACTGAAGGACTATAAAGCAGCGAAGCGGGCGGTGTTTGTGATTAGCCCGGAAGGGTTCATTCGTTGGAAGTGGATCACCGACAATCCGGCCATCGAACCTCCGTATGCGGAAATCCAGCACGCCATCGATGATATCGGACGGACCCAATCTACGAGCTAATATCTCTCTACGGAGACTTTTTGTTGCCTTGCAGTGCAATTGTGATATTTTCAACTGGGATATTCTTTCCCGATTGACTCACAGCACTTTCGACGATGCGTTGCAACCCTGAACAACAGGGAACTTCCATTTTCAGCATTGCGATGCTCTTTATTGAGTTTGTACGGAAAATTTCTGTGAGTTTGTCCACATAGAATTGGGCATTATCGAATTTCGGACATCCATATACCAACACTCTATCCTGTAGAAACTCCTGTTGAAATTGTGGATACGAAAATGGTACACAATCTGCAACCACTAACAGATCTGCATTCTTGAAAAAGGGGGCATTTATTGAAACCAGCTGTAAGGCAATTGGCCACTGCCGTTGCCCTATCGGAACCACCTCGCCACTAATCTGGTACGGTGTTTCCACACTAGAACCGTCAACTTTCACATCACAGGAGAGGCATTCAGGTGCACCAGTTTTTCCCAAATGTTCTTCTACAGCCTCTTCATCAAACTCGGGCGCTTCTCGGTGGATAATTGTGAGTGCACCTTCAGGGCAGTGACCTAAACAGGCACCGAGTCCATCACATAAATC
>JABXGS010000248.1 GCA_016550425.1 archaeon | reverse complement strand
TGATTCAGGGTCTCAAAGGCTGGGATCAAATCAGCTCCGATCTGCTGAGCCCCGACTGCTGCCATTAGGATTTCCTTGCGTTGTTTAGTTGTCTCAACGGTTTCACTTTTTGCTAGGAACCAGTAAAACACGCTTTTAATAAGCTTGAAGGCCCAAAGGACACCAAAGAACTGCCACATCCGAGCTGAACTCGTCTTTGGCATCTCCAACAGCTGTTGGATAATCCGTCTTACTTCCTTTCGAGCTTCAGCAAATTGTGTTTTCGCTTCTTCAAACTTGCCATGTTTGGCTAATTGACTGCCTGAATTCATTAACTCGAAATACCGTTTGGGGAGGGCATGAACCTTTTCAAAAATCAGAGGGTCTTCTTCATTCCGTTCTTTTTTGTTGATCGGCTCTTTTTCCGACACGCCGTACATATCCCCCTTCTACTGCTAATTCTTTGAAGATGGAAAAATCGTTCTTGGATAATCGTAAAAGTTGAGCTGCTTCGTCATCTGGAATGGCTTCCGAATAAGCAAGTAGATTTGCTACTTCATCAATACGGTTCCAAATAGTCATAAATGCAGTTTCTGCGATGTTACGAAGCTCTGCACCGCTTTGACCTAAAATCTTCTCAGCGTGAGCTACATTGTCTGAGATACCCAAGGGTTTGGCTTCAAAACCTACTGGTAATACAATGTGCTCTTCTACCAATAAGCAGACATATCGAATTCCCATTGTAGCTGAATCTGCAAAGGTGTCTTCATACGCCCGATTAGGAAGACTTAGAATGAAGGACACATTTGCAGGTCGATCCTGTAAAACTTGGAGGGCTGCTCCAGCATCGTTGAAATACATGACGGGAATTCGTCGTCGACGCAGGGTTTGGAGTGCACGAATGACAGATTGATTCCTTGATTTGCGCCCCACAGCTAATATCGGGACACCTCGAAGCAGTCCATACAATAGAATATCTAGACCGGGTCCAAAGCGGCGCCAGAGCCGGATTATCGCAGGTCTTAACTCACTATCTTGTGGTTTTTCAAAGGTAGGCAAATAGTCCTGTACGACCTCTCGTGCAACAGGATTGAATTCTCGAAAAAGGGCTACCTCTCCAGTCCAGCCGCGAAGTTCTTTTTGGTAACGATCCAAGAATAGGGCGTTCAGTGTTTTCAAAACCGCCATAATCGCAACATCATCATCTTCGCGGTCAGCCAGCGCTACGCTGAGAACTGGATCGGCAAGGTCCCATACAAACTGGAAGTTACCGGTTTCTATGGTTGTGACGTCATCGGCTAAGAGGTCCTGTCCAAACATTCGTAGGGCTGACAAAAATCCTGAGACGAGTTCAGGACTTACACTCATTTCCTTGGACCCAAATCCGATAGAAGTCAAAACGAGTCCGCTTTTGTGAAAATGATACAGATAATGTATCATAGCAAGCCCAGTCCTGATGTTCGTAAGTTCGTATAAATGGGTTTTGACTCAGTTTCAAAAGTTGCAAAACTTCTAATGAAGCCTGTAAAACACATAATCGATTACTGGATCAAGCACGGCTTAATTCATCATTGGGTCCGACGACGCCACCATCGTCGAAACATTAAGAGAACAACGATGATCACAATCACAATAGCTACAGCAATGACAATGTAGGCGGGAAGGGGGCTTGGTGGCGGAACTAGAGCGACGGATGAATTCACTACTTGATAATAGTAAGTGAGAGTAGTATCCAAAGAGTTAATCGTGATAATAGTTGTTTCATTAGCCTGGTAGTATATCCCTGTATCCTGGTCAATGACGAAAGTGGTTTCAATTAATTGGCTCGGATATGTGCTCCGGTTAAAGAGGTGGTAACTTAACTGCTCACTTCCCCCAAGTGAAAAGTTAGTTTGGGTTACTGTTTGCCAACGACTTGATCCGATTAGGATGTTCGAACCTGGAATTATTGAGCTTAAGGTTCCATCGTCTAAGAAAAATCCTGGAAGTCCTTGAGTTGTGGGATTTTCCACTAATCCAGAGCTAACGCCAGTTGGAGCTGGAGTGGGCACCGACGCATTCAAAGTGGCTGTCGTCTGCCATGTGCTGTTAAATATTGTAACAATGTTATTGAAGATGTTCACAGTGAAGTTGTAAAAAGCGTGGATATCACAACAGGTGGAGGTGATGTGAGAGACGTGGATTGACAGGTTGACGTGTTGATGCCACTTCATAGTGTAATTGCTTTCTGCTAGGGCTAGGTCAGTCCAATAGTTGATGTCTGATGCTGATTGATTGTTTAATACGTTGATGAAGCCATAATTGTACTCTGTTAGGTCCCCAACCTTAGGATTGTATGCTGCTAGGGATGAGGTTGTTAAAGCGGAAGTATTGGACACTAAGATAAGTCCAACAATTATAACGATGGTGTACCAATGTTGTCGGGTTCTTGTCACTTAAACCCCTCATACATCGTTTGAGTAGATTCTTTTTAAATTCCTCAAGTCCTCATAAATCTCAAGACTTTTTTAGTTTCTCAGTAGCAAACGATAAAAGATGAGTGTAGATAATTTCAGCTGGATTTTCCATTTCTTGCATTAGTTTCTGTGCACGTTTTCTATGGGCATCCTTGAATTCTTTGATATTACCTAAAATCTCTACGGCTTTCCGAGCAACATCGTCGGGATTCAGAATTCGGTACAATAGTTTCTTTTTCGCAAGGAATTGATCAGTAGCCAAGTGGTCACCGGGGAAACAAGAGATGACAGGGATTCCGAGAAGGCTGGCTTCTTGGTTCATCGTTCCGCCAGCTCCCACAAGAAGTTGAGCTGAAGAGAGTAGGCTAGTAGCGTCAACAACACCATCTGGGATTATTACGGAATCTCCGAAGCATTCACGTGTCGCTTTACGGTGTCCAGGATACCGGCATAAGACAACTATCTTGAGGGCGGGATACTCCTTTGCGATGGCTGTGATTACTGGATTCGTAACCGGTTCTCGTTCATTCGCATGTTCATGCAAATAGGAGGCTTGAGTCTCTTCTGGGCGAATGACCACGTACTCCGAATTTGGTGACAATCCGAGTTCGGAAAACACTTTCGTATCCAGAGTGAAATCCTGTAACCAAGCGACTGGATCCAGTCCATGATACGGAATGATTCGGTGAGGGGAAACTTCGAAATCCGACCAAATCTGTACCATTATCCAGGGTGTAAATAATGATATAGCATAAGGAATTGTCAAATTCGCTACAAAACGTGAATGCGGTGAATCATTCGCGGTGAAATATGGTATTCCCAATCCATAAGCAACCCGCGCCCCTTCAGGAGATGCAAAACTAAAGGCGAGATCTATTGCCTTCGAATTGACATACTCAGCAAGGGCTTTGATTCTTTCTGCACTCGCAATTAATTTCTTAAAGCGATCCGCTCCCCCATGTTTTCCAATCACCTCAGCGGATAACCCTAATAGTTTAAGTTTTCCTGTGACCTCCGGATAATCGCGTGTGGTGTAAATGACATCAAAGCCTTGAGTCTCAAATCGTTCACCGATTTTACTACAAAACAATGCTTGTTTTGGTGTTAATGGATCAAACCAAATTCGTGTCACAGGAGTTCCCTTCGTGGATCGTATTTTCTCTTATGCAGACCTCCCCTTTTCTTTTATTTGATGTTTACGACTGACACCATACCTATTTGTAGGAAGGGTAACTAACCCCACCTTGTAAAGGAGGATAATCATGAACGAAGAAGAGGACCTTCGCCGAGTTCTTGAAGCACATCTTGAAAATGCGGAGGATTTCATTCGCCAAGGGCAACGCGAACTCGCCTTCGCGGAATTTGAAAATGCCTCTGCAAAACTGGAAGCGGCACAACAAACGAATCAGCTTGAACAGCTCTGGTCCCACGCAGCCACTGGATTTACCGCGGCTGAGGCTCCACTTCAAGCTGGAAAAAGTTATCTCCGAGTCGCTGAATATGAGGTAAAGGCTGGTCGCCAAGAAGCCGCCCGTGATTCTTTTCTGGCGGCTGCCAATTCCTTCTTTGCGGTTCGCGATAAAAACCAGGATATTTGGATTAATATTACCCAAGCTGTTGAAAACGCCATCGATCTTTCCTTAGCTTTGGAACAAGAGTCAATGGCTATCGAACTACTCTACAAGACTGCAACTATCCATCAACGCCAAACGGGTTTTATCTTCGATGCCATCAATGACCTAGAACGTGCTCAACAGCTTTTAGAAAAAGAACCTAATCATCCACTCGCCCAAGAAATCCAGGATAAACTCCAAGAACTCATTGATCATTAATACTCGCCTTATCGTACCGAAGCCCTCGGTAACGCAATATTCTGCGCCTGGCCTCGCAGAAATATTTTTGCTACACGAGGGCGTTTCGGCTCTGCTGCACTATCCATTCTAGCTCTTCCTCAGTGAGGGCGGGATGAACTGGAAGGGACAACACTTCCTTCGCTGCTTGCTCAGAAATAGGCATCAACCCTTCCTTATACTGGAAGAGTCGACGATAAATCGGAGTGAGATGGAGGGGAACCTCATAATATATTGCGGCACCTATCTTCGCTTCAAGGAGGCGTTTTTGAACTGCATCTCGACTCCGGGGGCGAGGAATTCGGATGGTGTATAAATACCAGTTATGGGTCGCCCAAGTCGCTTCTGTGGGTAATACGATGCTATCGAGGTCTTGGAGCTGCTCTGTAAGAAACATGGCGTTGGCTCGTCGGTTTTTTAGAAACTTGGGGATCCGTTTCACCTGGGCAAGACCAATTGCCGATTGAAGTTCAGGCATTCGGTAATTATGCCCAAGTTGTACGTATTCATAGGGGCGAATTTCGCCATGGGTTCGAATTTGTCGTAGTTTTTCAGCAAGCGCGTCATCATTGGTGGTGAGGAGTCCTCCTTCACCGGTTGTAATGACTTTACTCGGATATAGACTAAAGCAACCCACATCACCCACGGTGCCAACATCACGACCTCGGTACTTTGATCCGTGGGCTTGACAGGCGTCTTCAATAATCTTGAGGTCATGTTTCTTTGCTAAGTCTAATAATGGATCCATATCGGCGGGGTGGCCATAAAGATGAACAGGCATTATGGCTTTAGTCTTTGGAGTAATTACTTCCTCTACCTTCTTCGGATCCAGGTTAAAGGTATCTGGAGAAATATCGGCAAATACGACTTTTGCGCCATTGAGGAGAACCATGTTCGTGGTCGCTATAAAACTAAAGGGAGGTGCAATGACCTCGTCGCCCGCCTTGATGTCGAAAGCTAATAATGCAGTATGAAGAGCAGCGGTTCCAGAGTTGACAGCTATGGCGTGTTTTGCACCTACGTACTTGGCAAAGGCTTCTTCAAACCGAAGCGTGAAGGGGCCTGCACCAGATTTGTTGGTGAGCATGCCACTTTCTAAGACCTCTGCAACCGCCGCTTTTTCTTCTGCACCCAATATAGGACGATTGGAAGGAATGAAACGGTTTGGCGACCAACTCGACGGTTTAGGCAAAGTCGATGTCTCCAATCTTTGAATGTGGGGATTCTCCCATATAAAATTAACTGTTTTTCCGTAAATTTAAGTTTAAACGGAATACCAGTGAAGTTTTCCGTAATTCACCCATTACAATGTTAAAGAAAAGATTGCGAGTCGATGCACATGTGTGAACCCCAGCTCCTTGTAGAGATTCATCGCAGGTTCATTGGTAATGTCAAACTCGAGCTGTATTCGAGTAATTCCGCAATGCTTTGCCCCCCGTAGACTGTATTGCATTAGGGTTCGTGCTAATCCGCGGCGACGATATTTTGGAGCTATTGCTATGGGTCCCAGCATCCCTGCCTCTTGAACAGGACGTACAACCGTTAATCCGATAATTTCCTCATTTTTCGTCAGTACTGCAGTCGCTTCTTCTACAAAGGGTCTTTCCCGATCAAACCAGAACTCGTAGGTTTCTTTACGTTGGGTATTCGTCTGGTGAAGCCAAAACCGGTCTTTACTATTATCAAACATTTCAAAAAATGATGACTCGAGTTCTTCATTAGTAAAATGGTCGATTGAATGGAACTCGAATTCTGGTGGGAGTTCTGGAGGTGGTTGGTGCTCAATAAGCTCTTTTTCTAGACGGGCTTCTTCAGACGCTAGAAAGAATCCCAGGGTTTTGTACCAAGTTTGGTAGCGTTTATACCAAGTCTCGTTCTCAGCTGTAATCCCAACCAATTCAGCTTCGAGTCGTTCGAAGTGATGCTTCTTGGCGTGATTAATGCTTGCTTGGAGGAGTTGCTGAGCAATCTCGTCTTTTTGGGGATTAGATTCGACTATTGGATGCCAGCGACCAATAGTCGAGGTAGTTGGAATGAATGAAAAAAAGACAAGCCAACCCACCATTCGGTCACCATCATAGGCGATGATTGGTGTACTGTGTTTTCGATTGGTCCACCATTGGATGGCAGTGAGATACGTGTCTATATTAGCCGTATTGGTGGCTAAGCCTTCGTTTCGTCTAGTCTGAAGAGTGAAACGGGCTATCTCTTCAGGATTAATTTCATCCCAGGGCTGAATCCGAATATCCATAAAATCAGTTTTCATGCGTGCCTTATACATAAGTGGATTGGCACATGAGAACTAGCCCATGTAGTGGGCAAATTTATGAAACTCAGTTGAATTAGAGCTCGCCAATGACTTGCATGAGGATTTTGTGGTGGCGTTTTTCATCCTCAAGTATGTGTTCAAGGATGGCTTTTACTGTTGGTTGCTTGGCGATTTTGATTTGTTCTTCCAGAAGTTCGATCATTTGTTTTTCAACTTCAATATGCTGTTTGAGGTCGCGTTTGGCAACCAACTTATCCGTCCATTTCTCTTCATGAAAATCTTTGAATGAGTATGGCTGGGTTTTGAGGACACGTTCAACGGTTTGATACATCTTTGCGTGTTTACCCGAATCCATACCAAGCTCATCAATCAGAAGCTTAACTGCAGCATTATCTATAGTTGCGGCAGTTTCTTTGTAAAGCGCAACGGCTTTCTTTTCAATTTTAATTGCCCGTGCAATCATTTCGAGTAGTTCTTTGTGAGGACCTTCGGACATGGTGTTCACACCTTGGGTTTCAATGACACCGAAGGGGATTCACCTATAAAAAAGACTTCTCCTCTTCGCAGAGAAACGGATCTAGAGCTCCCAAATTTCTTCTTTAAGGATTTTGTGATGACGTTCTTCATCTTTGACGATGTGTTTGAGAATCGTCTTTAGGACTTTGTCATCGGTAGCGAGAATTTCATCCTTAAGGAGTTCGATCATCTTCACTTCACGGTCAATGTGCTGTTTAATCGCTTCAAGTCCTTGGTTCCGCTGTTTCCATGTACTCACATAGGTCTTTTCATCAGGCCCTTTGAGTTTCGGTTCGTTCTTCAAAGCATCAAGCAGCATTTGTACCATGCTAGCGTGTTTTGTGGAATCTGCTGCACAGATTTCAAAGAGGATTTTGATTCCCAAATGATCAATGTCTTCCATTTCTTTCCGAAGGGCTCGAGCAGATTCTTTTTCTAAGGTGAGTTGGGTTTCAAGCAGTTCGATCAAACGGTCGTGAGCCATGGTTTTCACTTTTCCTGTAGTTTGTTTACCAGATCGGTATAATAGATTTGTACTTTTGTCCCCGTTCGTGCATCCCTTGCCTTAAACTCTTTGGCTAATTCATCCAATTCAGTTTTTGATAGGAGTTGATTGGCAGCTGGAAAGAGTTCTTCATCCTCTAACTTGATATGAGGTTGGATGAGTTCAACATATCTATCAAGACAGCTGATAACTCTCTCGCGAGCCGAAGGTTCTCCAGTAAACATTGGACGTGCAAATCGGCGAAGTTCTGCAATATATGCAAGAAGGTACATATGCTCCTCCACTAACTTATCTATGGTGTCTCCGAACTCAGCGCTCCCTCCATGCTCTATTACGTAAGGGAAAAGCCATTGTTCTTCCTTTCCATGGTGAATCAGATCTGCATAGGTGCTCCAAAAATCAATGAGCCACCAATAACGGCGTGGTCGAATGGGGCTACCAGAAGCAATCTCTTTGCGAAAACTCTTTGTGACATTGACTGCCTGAGCAATTAATCGGTGCTCTTTCACTAGGTGTTCTAAAGGCTGCATACTCACAGGCTCCTAAGATTTCTTTCGATACTCAATCCACTATTATCCTTTTTATAAAATCCTCTGATTTACCGATTTTCCTTAGGTCTTTTCCCTTAAGTAGAATTAGTACCTTGTGTTTCAATCGCGGTCATGTTATCGATAAGGTGAACAACACGACGTTCAATTTCATCTCGGATTTTTCTAACTTTTTTAAGGGGTTGTCCAGCAGGGTCCTCCAAGTCCCAATCTATGACCTTAATGAGTAGGGGAGCTGGGCAGAAACTTTCGGCACCACATCCCATTACCACTACCTGATCCGCCGCATTCAGTTCAGCAACTGATATTCGACGCGGAACATTCTCCGAGATATCAATTCCTTTCTCTTGCATAACTTTAACAACTTCGGGATGTACTTGATTTGCCGGATGTGTACCTCCCGTAGAGACGGTGATTCGTCCTTCTCCATATTTCTGAGCAAAGGCACCCGCCATTTGACTGCGACCTGCGTTCTGAACACAGACAAACAACACATGCTTCAATATCATCAACAACTCGCCAGTTTCACTCGGCTATATAAGTTGCCGGGCTTTCTCAACCTAGATTCGCTATTCCCTATACAGTAATATACAAAATCACACAGGAGGGGGGCTTCAGAAAAGGTGGAGCCAATGGCAGGAATACGTCCTCGCTATCTTGTTTTCATCCTTAGCATCCTTATGATGATAAGTGGAATAGCTCTCGCTTGGGGGGCTCAGAACAACTTAGGCACAGTCCAAGCCACTGAAATTACCCTCACGACTTCCGAGGGTG
>JABXGS010000046.1 GCA_016550425.1 archaeon | reverse complement strand
CTTGGTTCATAATAAGCTCGAGATCTTCAAGCATACGAAGTTGTTCCGCAACATCGACAGCTCGGTAGATGAGTTTTCCTCGAGCGCGGATAGTCACTGACCCCTTTCTCCGTATTTGATGCTGGGCAGCTCGTACATATTCAATGGTACGCTTCTTACCAACATATACGATGTCTTCAATCCACTTAGGATCTGTAATGACATGTGTGGAACTTGGGGAAGTAGTATGTTTAGAGATTGATTTGACCAGTGGCTTAGGTTTGACAAGTGAGGAGAAGCCTAAAAGAGGAGGGGCAACTATTTCCTTACTGTCGATTGCCGGAACCATTTCTCCCTCTTCAGAGACTGGGATTGCAGCAAGAGGTTCAACATCCTTCGCTAAAAAGGCGTCAAATTTCGCAATCTCTTCATCAAGGAGTTCCATCGTAACGCGATGTTTTGGTTTCCAACTTTCAATCCTTTCGATGATCGTGTTGATGAGTTCTTGGTTTCGTGTGAAAATTCCGGCTTCGTCACTGGAAAACCAGCTATGTGTTGTAAGATTTTGCGATGACACTAAGGCTGCTTTGTTATCGACTATAATACAATTAGCATTTAGCTTTGGACAATTTTCGATTATAACTCGGTCAGAAAGCAGACTTTCAAGTGCTTCAGGATCCGATTGCTGATTTGCCCAATTCCGCCAATTAAGCGTAGTGATGAACCTAACTTGAACGTCACGAGGAATGATGCTAAGGAGATACTCGACGATATCGTTTGTGATGAAAGGGGACATTAACATGACTGTATCTTTGGCAGAGGATAAGAGGCCATGAACTATGTCATGTAATCCATTCGATGTATTTACGAATATGCTTTCTGTGTTGAGGGGCACTTCTGATGAGAAGGTATAGATTTGATTTGGTTGAGGATATTCCTTAGATTCCCCGTAAAAGGCAGAGATGTACTGTTGGACTTGATCCACAATCTTCGGATCTGACGAAATTATAGCTAAATCGTGAAAGACGGTGGTATTTTTTGCCGATAAGTTAGCACAACCGATAGCCACGCGCTGGTCAGTGCCAAGAATTTTAAAATGAATACGAGGACGGTACTCAATTTTGATTCTTCGGTCAAGTTGTGTTGCAGTCCGTTTCAGGGTCTCCGTCGCTGATTCATTAGCTAAAATTATACGAATAGTTGCCTCTTCGTTAATCCATCTTAGAAGATTTTTGAAGTAAAATGCGGGTATATGTTGGAACCCAAAGTATGCGATTTTTTCAGCACTTTTTACTAATATTGTATACTCCGATTCAATTTTTATCGATGCCAAATAAATCGGGGCTCTAGTTTGTCTTTCTTCTGCGACTGAAAGTAAATCAACAATTTTGGGTAAAACATGCTTCTTAATTAAGGGATTAAATTCCCACAAAGCCATTAGAATTACTGAACCGAATATTAGAATAGCTGCTACGAGGGGAAACATTTTGGAAATACTCGCCCCAAACCTGGAAATTCGACCCACATTTGTCAATATGTGCTTATTTTATGTTTTGGAAGGATATCGTGTTCTTTAGACATTTAACTGAACGTCTATAGTTTATGTGCTCCTTCTAGGATAAATCATGAACTAGGCTGTAAACCTCACGAAAAATTAGGTTATTCCAGTCGAAGATACGAGTGAGCGGACCAACTTAGGAGGATAATTACCAAGCAAATTGTGTAGGGAGTAACAAGAAGTGAGCTCAGGAGCATCAGTGGCACACCGCCAGGAAGAAATCCGAGCTGGAAGATGAGAACAGGGATGATCGCCATCCACGAGATGACTGGGAAGGTTATCATGAGGGCAACAGGGGTTTCATTTTTTGCACGTGAGGCGTACGGATAGCGGCTGCCTAGACCTACGCCAATTGCCGTTGCAATAAGAATAGCATGAGGAAGGATAGCTAGCCCAACCGTGAGTAGGCTCAGGCTTCCCAAAATAACAGCGAAATAGATTGCAAAGGGAATTGCTAGGCAAATGGGTGTGATGAGTAGTTGGATGTATTTAATGAAGGTAAGCCGTAATGGGGCTACAGGTGCTAATCGAACGAGATGGATTGAGCCGTATTCGCCTTGGAAGGGATCAGAAGAGGCGATGGCTAGCAGCGGAATGATGACAACAAGAAGAATGGCGTAAAGAGTTTCCATGAGGGGGATGAACTCAGGAGGAATAGGAAGCATGGATCCAAAGGCAGGAGCTAGATAGATGAAAAGCAAGGCGAAGACGAAATTGGCGATTAAACCGAAGATATAGAAGGCTTTTCCGGGTTTTCGGAGTCCTGTGATGAAATCCTTTTTGAAGAGAGCGTGGAGCGGTGTTTTCGCTGAAGTGAATTGAACGGGAAGACGACTGAAAGCCCCAATTGCTGTGCCTTTGCGTCGTGCCACGACTGCGATTTCTTCATACATATCAATGGAAATCCTGTCTGTGAGAAACCTAGTAAGAACCAAGATGAGGAAGAAAGTTACAAGGAGTCCGAGAAGAACCCAAGGAAGTGCTGGAAAATAGAATATTGTAAATGCACCATCGGAACCAGGTAGAGCTCCACTAAACGCGATAGCCACGAGCATGTAGGCCAAATTGTACATTGGCGAAGGACTAAGAACTCCATTGACAAGCCAAACGGGAGTTAGCAGAAGAATCGTGCCGACCATTAGAACTGCAAAGAATATTATTCGGAAAATTCTGCGATGCTGACGGGGTTGGGATACAAATTTTCTGAGAGCATAGAGCCCATGTGTTGCAATTGCTCCAATTTCAGCCAAAAGGAAAATCATGACAATAAAGAGCATAAACATCCCAAAGGTTAACCCATAATTTTGCCCAAAATACCAGAGGATGGGTTGAAATGCCAGGCCTATGTAGACGAAAAGCATTAATCGCCGTGGTATAGACCGCAGGTATTTTGCAGTGAAATAGACATGACCCTTCATAGGTGCAGGAAATAGGTAATCCACATCTGCGGGTTCTGATTCAGATCCGAGAGGGACGCCCATAACAGCTTTTACGATTTGTTGAGCTATTATTAGTGACAATAGGGCGTAAACTATCCAGACCGTGTTGGCCCCAATCATCCCGCTATTAATTATAAGCCAGTAGAGGGAACCGCGTAGCTGAACAGGAAGTGTAAACATGAACAGCCACAGCAACCAGATGACGAGGGCAATGACGGTCACAGAGATTACTTGAACGGTGATGAAAATAGGTTGGCGTATCGATTTACGGAGATAATTCCTTGTCCGTTGAAATTCCCACCGAGTCACGGTGGTTGTGCCAACCGTTCCCAGTGTTGTTACCTCCCACGCAGAGTCTGAATATAGTAGTTCTCTAAAGCCACACCGCCTCCAACCTCAGCACGGAGCTCTTGGACCGTTCCTGAAGCAACCTTTACACCATTTGATAGGATAGTAAATTCATCACTGACTTCCTCTGCAACACTCAAAATATGAGTAGAAAGTAAAACTGTTGAACCATTTTCAGCTAGCTCGCGGATTACCTGTTTGAGGACATACCCTCCTTCAGGGTCTAATCCATAGAGTGGTTCATCCATTAGCAAAACTTTGGGATTCCGAATCAGCAATCCGGCGAGTAGGGTTCGTTGTAGCATTCCACGAGAGAGCTCGCCGAGGTATTTGTTTAGAAAACCACCGATTTCAAAGCGATTGATGTATTCAAGTCGGCGTTGCTGAAATTCTTCTTCCGGCACTTGATATAGACTGCCGATAAAAGAGAGAAATTCATCAACTCTCAGCGTCTCGTATGCTGCAGGGGCATCTGGTAAAAAGCCTAGATTAATTTTTGCTTGCCAAGATTCTCGAAGCATATCATAACCCATAATGAAGATACTTCCGCGATTGGGACGACTCAATCCGGCAATTAGTCGAAGCGTGGTTGTTTTTCCGGCTCCGTTTGGCCCAACCAGCGCATGAACAACTCCTTGTCTGATTTTGAGGTTCAGTCGATTTACTGCCAAAACTCCAGGGGGGAAAATCTTACTCAGACGAAAGGTTTCCAAAGCAGGTATTTCCTTATTCGATTGGTTCGTCGCATTAGCCATCATGTGGACCTCATAGCAGTATTTCAGTCATATAGTAGTCCCGTTTTATGGGAGTCCCCATTGAGGAGGTAGTGGTATAAACATCAACACGATAATGATGATGAGTGCCCCTCCTATAATAAGTGCAGCTCGAACAATAGGTGTGATGCTTTGATACCCTGTTTTTAGTGCCAGTGAGAATAACGCGGCACCAATAAGAAATCCACCAAGTCCTCGGAATACAATATAGATTGGAGCTAAGATGGGAATAAGACTTGGTGTCGTGAATTGGAAATAGGTAATGAGAGCTAAAATGAAAGTGGCGAGTGTAATGAAAAACAAGCCCACAATGAGAAAACGATGCTCAGAGAAGGATTTGAGCTCCCCGAATTCTTGGAGCGCATACTGTTTTTCAATGAGGGTTATGAGTTCAGCTCGACTCATCGAATCAGTAACCTTGATCCCAAGTTGTTCAGCTTCTTTTTCCAGTCCCTTGCGGTCTAATGTCAATAACTTGTCACGTAAATCTGTCACGTTCCAACCTCCACACTAAAGTTATGGGGTTTTCTGCTATTAATTAGCCTGGGAAGTATAGCCTTTTGCTTGCGACTAGCTTCTTATACATTTTTATCTTGGCAATATTTGCCGCTAGAGCCTATCTGCTACACGTGTTGACTAAGACGAGCTCCTTTTAGGCATTTATACAGATTTAGTTGGTGGTGGGGTGGTGTTGAAAAGTAGGAAGAGGCTGTAAATGAGGAGCCCAATGAAGATTCCTGAGGAAATGAAGAAGTAAGTAGTTTTGAACAGATCTGATCCAAGAAGCGGAACCCACGCAGGCCAGAATGGCGCTGTCCAGCCAAATGCAAATATGATGGACCCAATTGTGAGTAACAATGCAGCGAGAAGCCACCGACCGCGATCGGACATTTTTGATACCATATTATGACCTACATTAAGTATCATTTCACTGGGAAAAAGGGATTCTATAGTTTTTTGTCTTAACTGTTTCCCTTCCTTTGAGGTTCGTCTGTCTTCGATTCGAAGGTGGGTTCCCTTTGATGTCGTTCACGATAGCGTAGAATGAACTTGAAGACTTCCACAACTACAAATATTGAGAAGGTGAGAAGAATGATGATGAGCCAATCTTGAAGAAGAAGAGGTTGTGTACGAAAAACAATTTGGAGTGGTGGAAAATAGATAATGAATAATTGGAGTATAATAGAAACAGCGATTGCAAGGATCAGATACCGATTTTTGAAAAAGCCCACTTGAAAGAGAGAGAGATGCCCTGACCGAGAATTCAGAGCATGCACCATCTGAGTCATCACCAGAACCGTTAAAGCTAGTGTACCCGCTCGAAGAACAGCTTGATCAGGTGATAAGTTGAATGGTGGATTTGTAAGGCTAAACATTGTAACATAATATATCCATAAAGTGGCAAGGGCAATGGCTACACCCACCACCCATATTAGGACCCAGACCTGTCTTGTAATGATGCCTTCTTGGGGATCCCGGGGCCCCCGTTTCATCACATCAGGTTCCATGGGATCCATTCCCAATGCGAGGGCAGGTAGTCCATCAGTAACCAGGTTAATGAATAGAATCTGAATAGCTAGCAGGGGTAGTGGCCAGCGGAAGATAATCGAGAGTGTGATGCTGGCTAGAAAGATGACTAGGATTTCTCCTGCATTACAAGATAAGAGATATGAAATAAATTTCCGGGTATTGTCTCCGATACCTCGACCTTCCTCAATGGCATTCACTATCGAGGAGTAGTTATCATCTGTTAGGATCATATCAGAGGCTTCTTTAGCTACATCCGTTCCTGTGACACCCATAGCAATTCCGATGTCAGCGTATTTGAGGGCAGGCGCATCGTTGACTCCATCACCTGTCATCGCTGTGATGTGTCCACGGGTTTTCAAAGCTTGAACAATCCGAAGCTTATGTTCAGGTGAGACACGAGCATAGACACGAACTTGGGGAGCAGCATCCGTGAGGTCAGCATCTGAAAGGGCATCGAGAGCACTACCAGTTAGGACTGCATCATCCTCTTCGAACATTCCGAGTTCGTTTGCAATGGCAAGCGCTGTATACTGGTTGTCGCCAGTAATCATGATAGATTTGATTCCCGCAGTCCGTGCTGTTTTAATAGCATCGTATACTTCAGGACGAGGCGGATCCATCATCCCGACAAGTCCCACGAATACGAGATCAAATTCGATGCCTTCTGGTGAGATGTCGCAGAGATCTTCGGGACAAATCCGGTATGCCATTCCCAGAACACGGAGGGCTTTGTTAGCCATTTTATCATTGTTGCTTAAGATTTCAGCGCGTTGTTCTTTGGTTAGGGCTTGAATTCCGTTAGCTGTAAATATGTAGGAACTTTGCTCCAGAACAACTTCAGGAGCACCCTTGATGTAAGCAGTTGTCTCCTGTTCGGGCGTATCATGGAGCGTGGACATACGTTTTCTATCAGGATCAAAGGGCAATTCGGCAATCCTAGGATATTCATTTAGTTGCGTGTCAGTGAATCCTGCTTTCTGAGCTGCAACCACCAAAGCTCCCTCAGTAGGATCACCTATTACATGCCATTTACCCTCTTCTTCCCGAATTATAGCATTACTACAAAGAACACCTATACGTAGAAGCAAGGCTAGTTGACCATTTTGTAAAGGATCAATTGGTTGACCGTCGGCTGAAAAGGAGCCCTCTGGAGAATATCCAGCGCCTGTGACATGCACAGAGTATCCGGGAACATAGAGCTCACGGACTGTCATTTCATCTTTGGTTAGAGTACCGGTTTTATCAGAGCAAATAATATCAGCAGAGCCTAGGGTTTCAACGGCGGGAAGTCGTCGGATGATGGCATTTCGTTTCACCATCCGTTGGACGCCTAAAGCCAAAGTTATTGTTACCACTGCAGGTAGACCTTCTGGTATTGCGGCAACAGCGAGTGCTACAGCAATTACGAATAAGTCGAGGAAGGTCGAAAAAGTAAGCATGGCCATAATCCAAGCAACAACTACCTGAATGGTCAGCACAATCATACAGATAATCAGAATCGCAATACCAAGTTGTCGCCCAAGTTGTCGCATGCGTTTCTGTTGAGGAGTTTCTTTTTCTCCCGCTTCTGAAATGAACCCTGCAATCCGTCCTATTTCAGTGTTCATCCCCGTTTCGGTCACAACTGCAAGACCTCGCCCAGAAGTGATTGCGGTACCTGCGTGGACCATATTGGATTGATCAGCTAGTGGGATGTTACGATCAAGAATTCTGTCTGCTTCCTTTTTAACTGGCATCGATTCCCCTGTGAGCGATGCCTCGTCTGTATAGATATTATTGGACTCAATTAGCCTTGCATCTGCTGGGAGACGGTCACCCATTTCCAATCGTAGAATTTCACCTGGTACTACTTCCGTTGCTGGAATATCAATCGGTTCGCCATTTCGGAGCACATGCGCTTGAGGTGCTGCCATTTTTTGGAGAGCTTCAATAGATTTCTCAGCTCGATATTCCTGAGTGAAGCCAAGAATAGCATTGAGAATTACAATTATCATGATAACAATGGCGTCAATAGGTGGTTCGGGATGCTCCGTTATGATTCCTGAGTAGACATTCACGACCAAGGAAATAATGGCTGCAAAAATCAGTATGATGACTAACGCTTCTTTGAATTGTGAAAGGAACATGGAAAGGGGACCAGGGCCCTTGGCTTCTTCAAGAGCGTTTGGACCGTATTCAGCTAATCTGCGTTGTGCCTCTTCCAGACTGAGTCCATCTTCTGTGACTTGCAGCTGTTCCATGACTTGGGATGCATTCTGAGTATGAGGAGGAGGAATATCAGTCGTCAAGGACACGTCCAGCGATATTTATAGGATAGTCTAATGTGAGCGTTAATATTGAGGCATTCAACGTATCTCATTTATTTAACGTTGTGTATCGTAAGCTCACTTCTGGGAAGTGATTATGCACTAGGCTTTTCAACTGTCGTTTCCTTTGGAAAAAGTGTCTTGGCGATTTCGTGTCGATATTTCACTTCGACTTGTGAGAGTAAGGTCTCTATCCGATAATCCACTGTGATATTGCCTTCTTTGTTTTGAACCATAACGCCACCAATTATGCCAAGCGCTTGTTTTCCAACGGTGACTTTGGTACTCTGATTAGTTGTTTTTGAAATTGCCGTTCCAAGACCTGTAATCTTTGAGATGACAGCGTGGTCTTCCTTTCGGGCAAGAACAATAAGATCCCCACCACCAACCTGAATTCCAGCATTGATGATGAGATTTTTCAGAAATGCCTTATATCGCGCAGTTCCTCGTTCCTTTTCAAATTGCGTCTGAGCTTCTTGGAACGCTGTATCGATCATCTTAGCTTTGGCACTCATTATCCGCATATGCGCATCATTTCGAGCTTTTCCTATAATTCGGTCACCTGATCGCTCAGCCATTTGCTTCCGACGGTCAGCCCAACCAGAGAGAGTGGATTGTGCGTTTTCTTGAGCAACCTCGATTAGTTCTCGTGCTGAGACTTCAGCTTTTTGGATAATCTGTTTAGCGTCAGCTTTTGCCTCACTAATAATCATTTGTTCGATTTGATCTGAAGACGAGATATTGCTCATTTGTTTGCACCTCCATATGAGTAAACAGAAGAAACTATGAGATCAACGGTTTTCTTCAAATGCTTCTTCCCTTGTTCCTCAATAGCGGCGGCTTCTTGCTCAGCTTTGGAAAGAATAGTTTTGGATTGCGTTTGAGCCTTTTTCTCTACACCCTTTTGCTGGGTAGCAATTTGCGCAGCCAGTTCATCCCGAACTTTCTGTTCAGTTTCGCGTGCCTGGCGTTCAGCCTCACGCTTAATTTGCTCAGCTTTTGCTTGGGCTTCTTCAATAATCTTTGCCGCCTTAGCTTCGGCACTTTGGATACCAGATAAAACCTCGCTCATCGTTTACACCGAAAGAACCTGACAATACCTTAGTCGGTAATCGCCTTTCAACAAAGACCTATCCTAATAAGCATTATTATCCGTTAAATTTCTGAAATTGGATAATCTTCCGAAACCTTAAGAATGGGATTCCCTTTACTATCGACCCCCAAATGAGAATTTATCTCAATGGGAGCTTCGGTGACAGAGTTGAGTGATGAACCTCCAATGTCAGGTGGAAGGGTATTCCGTTATACCACGATCGCCTGCGAGATTCTCGTTTTTGCCTTTGTTGGATGGATTATTGGACCATATATCTGGGGACCAAACGGACAATATCTTGGAGCCCTTATCGGAGCATTACTCGGTACTCTTATGATGTTTTGCACGCTGTTCTACCTAGCAGGACTCTTTGGAAGAAAGGAGAAACAAGCGTAAGAAGAAGGCTTATCAAAAGTGAGTGAGAAGGTAGCACACAATGTCCGTCGCACGATACAGTTTCATCAACGCTAAAATTAGAGGATATAAAGCCGATATGCTTACTTCTGAGCATTGGGATGCTCTTCTTGGTGCGCGAGACATGTATGCGGCCCTCCGTGTGCTCGATACAACCAGTTATGCCGATATCGTGAAGGACTTTGATGAAACTGCGACGCCACAAGAGGTTGAACAAGCTCTGCAGCTAGACTTCAACCGTGTTCTTTCAGAAATCCGGACCGATGTCCCTAAAAGCGCCCAAACACTCATGAACTGGATTACACGAAAATTCCAACGAGAAGTTGTTAAACCCATCCTCCGACTTTTCGTTACTGAGAAAGATGCGAGTTTGGCAGAACGTCTACTTGTGCCTGTGGATCCTTTCACAACAACCGTTCTGCTAGATCTGCTTTCAGCCAAAGACCTAAATGAATTTATAGACAAAATCCCCGATCGATATTTCAGAAATATAATCAGGGATAATCTGCCGAAATACGAGGAAACTAGCAGATTGGTAATTATCGAACAAGCCATTGACGCAGATATTTTGAATAACTTATACTTGGAAGCCCAGAAACTCAAAGGTCTTGATAAAGACGTTACCTCAAAGCTTGCTGGTGTAGAAATTGATCTTGTGAACCTAATGATAACTCTTCGAACTCACTTTCTCGGAATCGAGCAAGCAGACGCTGAAGCCCTTCTTCTCGATGCGGAATATCGCCTATCTCGTAATTTATGTAAAGAGGCATTAGCTGCAAGAAGCTTTGAGGAACGCGTACGAAAACTCCAAGAAAGTGTATATGGATCGATGATTGCCAAAAGCTGGGAAGCTTATGAATTACACCAAACGCTCTACACTTTTGAGCACACATTTCATGAACAAATCCGACGAGATAGCACCGATGCACTCCTCGGGTATCCATTCCATCTGGGAATTGTCCTTGGCTACCTTAATCTGAAATGGTACGAAATCGTCAATTTGAAAGCCGTGATGAATGGAAAAGCTGATCAAATTGATCCAAATATAATCCGTCGCGTCCTTATCCTATAATCGCTCCTTAATGTGTGACTGAGTAAAAATCTGGAGGTACGATGAATATGGGTTCCCATCACATTCTTTTTGATGAAAATTTGAGCACCTCCCGAAAAACGCTAGCGGGTCAACTCTATCAAATACTCCTATCGAATAACTGGGTATGCCATTCTGTTCATGATTTCCCGGATTTAATTGGTCACCCTGACGAAGAAATCATCGCATATGCAAAGAAGCAGAAGTGGTCCTTACTAACCCTTGATAAACGAATGGCCTATTTATCCGTCAAAGAAGGAGTTCAAACCTACCTGATTCTTCACGAGAAACGAAGTGATGAAGACGAAGAAATCGAAGAATATACGGTCGTTCATCTCGAACCCTTCGCTACTATCGAAGCCAGGAAAAGCTACGATGCCCGACTCACAGGACCCAGCAAATGAGAAAAGTGCAAATTAGATTAGTCGCAATTCATGGACTTTTCCAATGAACTTATCGTAATCGCCTTTACTCACCGAATAGATGTGATACTTTGAATTCCCAGAATCATCATCGTAGGTCAAATACATTAACGTGGGTCCACCAGTCCAACGTTCATAACTTTGACCAACAAGTCGATCAGAGGGAAAGGCATGTAGTCGTTTCTTTTCTTTCTTGAACGTACCCTTAACTTTAAGAAAGACGAATTCTTTTTCTGTGAGAACCAATTCGCCTTTCGTTTTCTCTAGCGTGTTAAATCCGGTTTCATCACGAATTTCATGCGTTGCTTTGATAGAAATGATTACTTTTGCACCACCGAAAGGATCAGCCTCAGTCAATACAGCCCACCTCAATACAAACGTGACTAAGAAAAGATAAAAGCGTTGGGAAGACTTCAAGCGTACCTTCCCAACTAGCTTCTTCTAAGTATCAAGTCGAGAAAAGGAAAATTCATTCAATTAGATTAGCGCATCGCTAACTTCACTAATGATCTGATGATAGATTGACTCTGCTTTCTGTTGGGATTTAATTCCTCGAATTAAGATATTGCCTTCCCCAACAATACTGACTTCAAGTCCTTTCGCAAACTGTATTTGCACACCCATCGATGTTTGAGCTATAATAGGATACTTTTGTCGAAGAATAGCGGTTGCCTGTTTGATATCAATCGGAATGGCATCATATGCGTGTACCAAGAAGGTCTCCTCTGTACATAATTCTGTTATTTCAAGTCCAGCTTGAATCTTAGGTTCGGCTAGTTTAACCGCAGGTCCGCAGACTGGACAGTTCTCATGGGATTGCAGAGGAATCTGGTCAAGTCGAAAGCGTGTGATATCAAACATGAGAAGTTCGTTCGCTAGTAACGGTGGTTTATCGAGAATTAGATGCAACACCTCTTGTACCTGCAGATTAGCAATTACTCCCAACACCGTCGGATAGATCCCGACTGTCGCACAAGTCGGTTGATCCTCCTCCAAGCCACCAAATACACATTCGAGGCAGGCAGTTTTCCCAGGAATTATAGTTGTTAAATTGCCTACCCCAGCCAATGCCCCAGCAAACACGTAAGGAATTCCCTGACGCACGCAAGCACGATTCAGGGCATATCGTGGCTTAAAACTATCTAAACCATCCACCACTACATCCATCCCTTTCACCACACGATCCGCCGTAGTTTCCGTCACCGAAAGCGCCCATGGTTCAACCGAAACCTCCGCATTAAGTTGCTTCAATCGATTCATTGCCACCTCCACCTTCGGCTTCCCCACATCCTCAGCCGTATACAGTAACTGACGCTGCAGATTCGAAAGTTCAATAATGTCACGGTCCACAATTCGAAGCGTGCCAATCCCCAGTGAAGCCAATTGCCGAGCCGACACACTCCCTAATCCACCAATCCCAACAACCACAACTTTCGCCTCACGGATTCGCTCTAAACCCACTTTTCCAATTCCATCAAGCACGCGGAATCGGCTATACCGATCTTCCGTCATTTATGGCACCACCATTTCACCGAGTACTAACTGGTACTGACAATTCTTGACCTTTTCTAAACTTCTATAGAAAGTGCCTTAAATCTGCATGATGAGCATGAACGCCACAAGCAGCGTATAAATAGCAAGGGCTTCCGCTAACACCACTGGCACCATGGACTTACTGAATACTTCTGGTTTATTCACCAAGGCACCTACCATGGAGGCACCAGCCCACCCAATCGCGACACCTGCGACGAGACCACCAAGGCCAACCGTCAAAGCAGCAGACAATCCCGTAAATGCTGTCGACATTGTTACTGTATCCATCCGCATGACTAACATAAAGGCAGCTAACAAACCGTAAATGCCGAGAGCCTCTGCCAGCACAACACTGACCAGCCCTTTACTGAAGGTTTCAGGAGCAAACCGCAGACTAGCACATAACGCAGCACCACCAAGCCCAATACCAATCCCTCCACCCAAAGCGGCAAGGGAAATTGAAGATCCCGCAGATATTGCCATAATTCCTTGCGCCATCGCTTGTGCGACATCAGGAGCAGCCGCTACCGTATCGATACGCATCACAACCATAAAGCCAATTAACAAACCGTAAATGCCGAGAGCCTCTGCCAGCACAACACTGACCAGCCCTTTACTGAAAGCTTCAGGTCGCTCAGCTATCGTTTGACTGAGTGACTCGCCAGCATAAGCAATACCAAAGCCAGCACCGATACAGGATACACCAATTGCAATACCTGCACCTATACCCATAAGTCCTTGTGCGACAGCGAAGCCGGGATCTGTGCTGAGTCCGTCGATTCGCATGATTAACATGAAACTTAATAGTAGCCCATAAATGCCGAGGGCCTCTGCTAGCACAACGCTAACAAGACTCTTTGAGAATGCATCTGGGGCCCGGACTAGACTTCGACTCAACGCACCACCAGCTTTGGAAATACCATACCCAGCCCCAATCGCGGCGAGTCCTATAGCCATGCCTGCAGCGAGACCTACTAATCCCTCCCCAAACAAAGCGACCTGCTCTATTCGCATTAGCAACATGAAACTTGCTAATAAGCCGTAAATTCCCAAGGCCTCTGCCAGCACCACGGCGACTAAGCCCTTGCTAAATATCTCCGGCTTCTCGACAAGACTATCGGAGAGGGCTTCACCTGCTGAAGCGATACCAATTCCTGCACCAAGTGCTGCTAGCCCTATAGCGAGCCCAGCAGCCAGTGCAATTGTTCCAGCAGCAAGTTGTTGTTCGAGGGCTCCAGTGATTTGTTCGATTCGCATTAGGAGCATGAAACTTGCTAATAAGCCGTAAATTCCCAAAGCCTCTGCAAGCACAACACTGACCAGCCCTTTACTGAAGGTTTCAGGAGCACGAACCAAACTCTTGCACAGAGATGAGCCAGATTTAGCAATTCCAATGCCTGCACCAACCGCAGCGATACCGATTGCAAGTCCTGCGGCAATAGCAATGAGCCCCGCTCCAGGATTCGTAGCCACAGCACCTTCAATACGCATGAGAAGCATGAAGCTTGCTAGCAACCCGTAAATGCCAAGGGCCTCAGCTAACACAACTGAAACGAGGGCTTTACTGAAGGTTTCAGGGGCCTCCGCTAGACTGGTGCACATGCTACTCCCAGCATAGGCAATGCCAATCCCTGCTCCGATGGCTGCAATACCAATCGAGAGTCCGGCTCCGAGGGCAATCATGCCTTGGACCATATTGGTGATTGATGGTAGACGCATGAGTATCATGAATGAAGCGAGTAAGCCGTAAATTCCCAAGGCCTCTGCGAGGACAACAGCAATCATGCTTTTGCTGAAGGTTTCAGGTTTTTCGGCGATGGTGCCGATCATGGCGCTACCGCTGAAGCCGATGCCGATGGCTGCGCCTGCGGCGCCGAGTCCGGCAGCCAGGAGCGCGCCGAACGTGGCAAGAACCTGTCCCATGGCTTCTGGGGGTATCAGCTGCAGCATTGCTATCACTTCTTGGTGGTTGGTTCGGTGGTGGTCCATTTATCAGGGAGTTCGAGAGGCGTATACTCATACCCCGTGCCAGCATAGAATTTTAGAAATGCCTCCACCCAAAGTAAACGTAAGCTGTGTATGAAGGAAAGGAGACCTTCCATGAGGAGGACGAAGACGGAAGCGAGGACGAGCATACCGATAAGCATTACTATAAACATGGTGCCTTCTGTAGCGATTTGGGAGAGGATAGAATTGATTTCAGCTGCATTGACGCCACCGATAAAGAGGAAGGTTTTGGCGAATCCAGCGTGGGCCATGTTGAGGGCGAGGATTCGAGAGTAGCTGATAGTGTTGCTGATGCTCTCGATGAGTTTTTCGATACCTTCCATGAATCCTTCCATGAAGCCGAAAACAACGATGCCTCCGATAAACATGATGACGGCTGGTAATATGAGGAAGAGGACCATGTCGATGATGGGCCAATTCATGAAGTTGATGCCATAGTTAAAGATCATATAGGCGAGACCCCAGAGGAAAGCAAGCCAGATGATTGGACCAAAGATAGCGTGGCGATAGTCACGGTGGCGGAGTTTGTTGATGGCGCTAAAGCCTATCGCGATACTAAGGTGGATAAAGCCAATCATGATACTAAGGACGAAAAGAATCCATGTCGGACTGGCGATATAAGTGGGAAGATGTTCAGGCATTTCGAATGCACTGAACCAGATTTGAGTTGGATGTCCAAGGGCGCCGCCAGTGACGAGCCATTCGTTATAAGGACTTTCCGCAAGGACGAACCAATTGATGCCACCTTCAAAGTCGAAAAAGCGGAACAAATTGAGCAGGACATCTCGCATTCCTGTTCCAAAGGGTGATATTTTGAGCTGCTGATACACATACACGCCACCTACTTGGAGACCCGCAATATCGATGCCAAGAAACTCAGCGTACAAGAAACCAAAAAAGATAGACGAAATACCCAACATCATTAGGAGCCCTGAGCCCTGTATGAAATAGTTAACCATCTCGCCTGCATCGATGTTCCGGCGTTTGGCGATGAACCCTAGAGAAGAAAAAAATACAAGCAAGAGTCCATGTCCGATGTCGCCGAACATGAGGCCAAAAAACAGTGGTAGGCTGAGGAGGAGGAACCAGGTTGGGTCGATTTCGGTGTGGTGTGGGAGACCAAAGGCGTTGGTGAGAATTTGGGCGCTTCGAGCCCATCGAGAGTTTTCCTGTTTGGTTGGTGGTGCCACGGGTTCTTCGGGGGTAACTGCGCCTTCGAGGGGTCCTGTGTCCCCTGCATAATGTTCTTGTTCGGGTTTGTCAGTATGCTTTTCAATTGTGAGGGAGACAGTGGTGTTTCCGTGTTTTTCCAGAATTTTTGTGAATTCTTTCTCTTTTTTTGCAGGAATCCAGCCATACATGACATAAGTGCGATGGGTTTTTCCGAAGAGGGTTTTAGTTTCTTCGATTTGGTGTTCCCGTTTGACGAGTTCTTCCCATCCAAGTAATTCATATCGGTGTTCTTCGGCGTAGCCTTCGATTTCTTTTTTTGTGGCCTTTTTGACTTTCTTGTTCCCAGCGGCTTCAGCAGCTTCGAATTGTTTGGTGAGGTCTGTGAAACCGTCTTCAATGGCTTTGAGTTTTTTTTCCATGGTTTCGAAGTAGGCTTGATCAGGGATGTCTGGAACTTCTAGGCGGTGTTTGGCTGATCCGCCTCGATAAACCTGCATATCAGTCATGAGAGAGGTGAGGCGAGTTAGTAGATTGGATAGGTAATAGAAACGTTCAGAAGCTTCAACTGGAGCGAGAGCTTTAAGGTGTTTTTTCTGACTTTCTTTCACGTCGGAAAAGTGGACGAGTTCGGTGCTTGCCAGGAGGCGCAATGTTGCATCCATATCAGTGTCTAGTACCACGGCTGTGAGGTTACTCATTTTCGCTGGGAGCATCGGAGCCAATTCTTACACCATCGGTACGGTTGATTCACTTCGGAGTAGGGCTACAGTAACGGTTAGGTAAAAAAGGCTTCCTCTAGT
>JABXGS010000247.1 GCA_016550425.1 archaeon | reverse complement strand
TTTGCTAAGGCGATAATTTATGGCGGAGCCGCGTGGCGGGAACAGATTTACCCGAAATGATTCGTCTGAGTGTTCCAGGTTTACGTATATCGGTAATAATGACTTCGCAGTTCTTTGGAAGCCCTTTGAAGATTTCTGTGAGTTTACCACGCATTCCTTCAGTTACATCTGTAGCATCTGTTGCAGTTCCGACTTTAATTTTGTCAAGAATCTGTTCCATTGTTTCAGGTGTAATGAGATCGATGCGTTGAGCGGTGGAATCTTCCTTTGGATCTGCAGTAAATAGGCCTGAAACATCTGTGGCAAAGATAACCGTGTGGGAACCGAGGAGTCGAGCGAGGTACATTGAGATTTGGTCTCCACTCAGTATTGTAAAACCTGTTACGGTATCCGCTGTGACGTCACCAGAGAGAATGGGGATGAAGCCTTGCCGGAGGAATTCACGTAACGCTTGTAGATCCATATGGGAGATGCGCCCGTCAAGGGTGACAATAATAGATGATGAGCGAATTGGAATTGCAGGTTGTTGAACCTCAAGGAAAGCTGAATGAATGAGTTGCCCGAGGTTCGTCATTTCTAAGGCGGTCTCGGTGACACCAACTTTCTTTTTCTTACTCCGACCTCCACGATGGATCTGGTATTTGAGGGCAGGGAAATGACCGAACGATCCACCTCCATGAACTACAATGACGGGATGCAATTTTGTCGCTGAAATCTCGCTGACTAATTGCCTAATTGTGGATAACCGAGCTTTGGACCGCTTACTCTTATCCGAAATAATACTTCCGCCCAATTTGACAATAATGGGTGGTGCAAGGATCTTTCGTTCTTCATGACGCCACCGAGGTCGCCAGTTTCGCAGCCTCTTTGGCCAATTTTTCCAACCAGTTTTTGCAAATTGTTCACGAACCTTAAGATCCTCTTGAATCCATTCTAGTTGCCGAAAGAAGCGTTCTTTCCCACTAACACGGGGTATACCCTGAATACCAAGTCGCTCCAATGAGGTCACGAAATTAGCTTCGACAAGCTCTTGGAGTTGGCCTTCGATTTTTGTAGGAATGACTTCAAACCCGTTATCTTTAAGCCCATCCCGGACCCCGTCTAATACTGCCCCTCGACATACCTGAATTGGTTCAGTTTTAGAAACCTTCAAACAGCTAAGAGCTTCGAGCACCAATTCAAGACCTCGACCGAGGAATGTTTTTCCACCAAAATTGGGATCCTGAAAATGCGTCACTTCAATCTCTTTGACGACATATTCTCGTGTCTCTATTCGGAAGATTCCAATGAGTACACCGCCAACAGGGTCGCCCCAGCCAGCATCATCGATTTGGATAGTCACAATTGTAACTCCTGCAAGGCACTACGACCTTTTCAGCTTAAATATATCGCAACCCTATATCAGATGAACTTCATCGTAATTGCGCGATAAACTTGGACTCTTTTTTTCTAAAAGCGGGTTTTTTCGCGTGAGAAAGGTAGTAGATGGTGATATAAAGCGAGGAAAAGCCATTTAGGGAACTTTGCGCGTTGAGTAGCCCAGTATTAACATAATTTAAATTTCCTCTCCAAACGACTAGAAAAAAGAATGCTAGAAAGGCGAGCAACCCCCCATGTCACTAAATGAGCATACTTTCAAACTAGTAATCATTGGGGACCCGATGGTTGGCAAAACCAGCGTCATTAATCGATTCATTTCCAAAACGTTTGAGCATTCATATCACCAAACTTTAGGCACCCAACTCAATTGCTCGGAAATCGTTGTGGGGGATGTGCTCATTCGGCTGATCATTTGGGATCTCGCGGGTCAACCCCGGTTTGAAAGTGTGCGAAAACTCTTTCTATTAGGGAGTGATGCTGTCATCGTAACTTTTGATTTGACAAGAGCCGATACATTCGAAAATGTTGAGGGCTGGTTGCAAGCCTTTCGCCAAGCAGTGCCTGATGATGCACCCAGCATCTTGGTCGGAAATAAGGTTGATTTAGCCTCAAAACGAGTTATCTCGATGGCTGAGGCCTATCAGCGGCACATCAACCTCGAATTTGACAATTATTTTGAGACCTCCGCTCGATCAGGAGAAAACGTGGGAGAACTATTTGACCAAGTGACACGTTTGTTGATTTATAATCGGTTGGCGGAATTAAGAGAGAAATTGCATCCCTTTATTTATTCGTCCTTCGCCTCCTAGTGAGAATGGATTGGAATCTCGTACTTTTCTATTACCTTTGATGCATTCTTATCATAATCAATGAGGAGCATATCAGTTTCAGGGAATTGTTGGGTGCAGTCAAGACCCTTGAGTTTGAAGGCTTTGTCTGAATGAATGCGTTTGAAATCAAAACTCATGAGGGATTTTGCTTGGGCATTTGTGAACGGAATATCCCACAACTCAACACCACTGTCATGGTAAATGGCTTCAGTCAATGAAAATTTTTGTAATGCAGTGGTAAAATAACCATCTTCTGTTGAAATTGGAATTGGGCGCCCCCATTCTTGTAATTCATCACAGATAGCTAGCAGAAAGAGAAGTGGATAATCTTCAAAAGGCAATGGACCTAAATTCTCGATGACATCATGCAGTGCGATAGTCCGAGCGGCCTCGATAAGTGGCCGATCCTTGGGGTTTTCCTGTTCGACATATTCAGGGGGACCTAGGGTCCGCAGGAGGGTGACGGCGGCTACTACGCCATGATCGATTTTCAGAGAGGGAGGTTTGTATTCTCCTTTGTGTTGGTCCGTTGCTAGATAACGAAAGGCATTTGGAGCTTCTTTCACTTTTCCTAAACCGTTTGCAATGAAGGTGTGCCATTTTTTTGGATAACCTTTGGTTAGAATCTTTAAGTACCCAACATTTCCTAAGTCTGGATGATTCAATCCTATTTGCAGGGGTGAAAAATCCATTCCTAAGGGTGAGTAACAGCGGGTCATTTCATTTATTAGGGACCAGTTTAAAGAAGTCACTAACTTCGCTAGGGGTGTCCCAATATCATGAAGTAATCCTGTGAACCACCAAGTGGTTTGGACCTCCTCTTTCGTGAGATTCATTTTTTCTCTAAGAAGTTGCTGTAACTCTCCTGCATTACCTTCTTTTTCAAGCAAGTAGTCTCCTAAAGTGGCTACACGTAAGGAATGAGCAGTATGGTCTCTGTAGAATTTTCGGACATTCATGATATACATGAGGGCTTCGAATTCAGGGAGCGCTTTAATGATTCGGAGAATTTCTTCATTAGTGATACCCCGCTCCTTCGCTACCGAATACAAGGCGTCTACAAGCGAATCTATCTTGGTACTAAATAGCTGATATGCAACCTGCTGGCCTACGGAGTTCTGTAATTTCTCTTGATCCGCCTCAAGTTTTGCCAGACGGTGATTGAGTTTGGCTTCATAGGCTTTTTCTTTTTCTTCCATCACAGCTTCGATTTTTTTCTCATATTCTTTTTCAGCCATTTCTAATTGGGCGTCTAGTCTTTTTTCGTATTGTTCTTCTGCTTTGGCTAGCTTCTCCTGGCTTTCTTTTTGAGCAAGGTCCAATTTCCTTTGTATTTTTTCTCTTATTGCAGGAGGGATATCCACACCAATTTTTCCGATAATTGATTCAAGGAGAGGTTGAACGAATCCAGGTCCTCCAAAATCGGAAACCGTGCGAACAGTATCAAGGCTTGATTTCACAATTTCAGAAAGTTTCGCACCGCCGGTTATTCCTCTGAGAAACCCAGAAAAACTTGTGCTGAATGACCCGTTTCGTTGTAGAACCCAAGAGTCATTGATAATCAATTTTGGCGACATTTTCACTATGCCCCTTGTTTTAGTGAATCGGATTCAAGACGTTACTGGGTTAGGCTAGAGATAACTAATATACCTTCTTCCATTTCTAGTAGCGCCAAATCAAGCGTTTATACCATTAAGTTTAAGATACTTCTAACCGAAGATACAGACTAGCTCAACCTCGGGGTGTATGTATGTCAGAACCCAATCTGTCACCAACACCCATCGAAGATAATCCCTCAAGCTTCAAGTCAACCTATTCATGTGCGGATTGGTTAGCAAGTGCCACGTTTGGCAGTGCGTTCCAACGAAGCATCTATCTACTTAAGCATGAATTTCGTTGGCTAGTATTTCTATTTTTCATCGGCGGAGTGATCATGTCGATGATTCTTATCCCCGTTAATGAAATTATCGGGACTATCGAGATTTTAATTACAATAGAACTTTTCGCCCCAGTTCCTGATTTCCTCTTACTCTACGACCTCATCATAGCGAGCTTGATGTGGGGACTACTGCAGAAATTTGTAGTTTTTTTTGGATCTTTCATTCTTGGGACAGCCGCAGTGTACCACGTTATGAAGGCCATCCCATCCTTACATGTTTTAGTTTCCAATGAGGAGACGGTTGGAATTCCGATTGGGTCTACCCTTGCTGCCGCGGTTATTACAGCAAGTCTGCTTAGTATAGCAAGTGTGATTCCTTTTGCGGTGCCTTTGCTTCAAGTCTTATTCTTCTTCTTACCAATATTGTTAGTACTTGGACAATTCTCCCTGAGCCAGTCCTTTAGTCTTAGTATTAGGTTCAGAGTGCAACATTGGGGACGAATTCTAAGTACACTTATCCTCGGATATTTACTGATCTTATTTGCAGGACTGCTTGGTCAGACGTTTTATTGGAATATCGAAACCCTTCTCGGAGTGTACGGCCTATCGCTTGGAATATTCAGTCCCATTCTCCTTAGTCTTCTCAATCAATTGCCCATAGCGATGGTAGCACCATTACTACCTCTTTTTTCCATCGCATTCTTTTCGGGGGCTCGAGGAGCGTATAGAGCTAAACAGCATGAACGATTTATGCAACTGCATAGTTCACTCTAGCTTGATTCATCTTGATATTTGCCTTTTGAGAAGTTAGCTTCTGAAAAATCACCCAGGCGTGTATTGTTTGCAAAATAATGAAAGAGAGGTTAACGTTTTGTACACAATGTGGTCAAGCAATAGCAGTTCAAGAAACAATGCTAAGTGTGTGAAAGAAGAATTTTCCGAGGAAGAAAATGCAGAATTAGATTTGAATGAAAAGCAAGTTGCGTTGGGACTACGGATTCAATTCGATGGAACTGTCTACCACCATGATCTGATATTAGTACTGCATAGCCTTTCTGCGCAAAGGTTTCAGCTGCCTCATATTGAAATTGTAGTCCCTCAGCGGACTGCTTTACTCCCCCCTGAAGGCGCCCAAAAAGTCCTGAAGGATCAACGAGGAAGAAACCTGGTGGTCTCCGCTTAGAGGGCGTGTGTTGTTGTAACCGTAAAATTTCATCAAGAGCGTGGTTTTCATCAAGAATGGTGCGAAGAACAAGGCTACGTAACACTCCTGACACATTACCGGTTCGCTGAGTGAGGAGTTGTTGTAGGTATACTATTTTGATACGACGTTGATAGTCAAATACATACACACGGCGTCTTCTTGACAGAAGATCAACTATCAAAAGATGTAGTAAGCGAATATAGTCACTGTTCCCCGCATGGATAACTGTGATGAAATCACCTGAACCCATTTGAGCGCTAACATGTGCGGCTAGACAGGTTAAGTCTTTTTGACTCGTTTCCTTCCGCTCAGCAATTCCGGAATAGTGAGACATCAAATCCGTCTTCCTTTACCAGTTTATTCCTTGATTCTTTGAAAATCTTCCTTTGCTCCCAAAAAAAAGACAAGCGCTTTTATACAAGTACAACTTTCTGAGCAAACGGTGACAAATCCCTTTGCCAGCTAATGCGGGAACCAAAAAAGACGGAACATTTCTTCGAGCTATGCAGCTAATCACCGATAACATTCAGACAAACATCGATTTTCTTAGAAAGAATCAGAAAATGGTCGTAGATTTTGTAGATGCCATTGAGAACACTGCGCGTAGAGGCGGATGTATTTTTGTTGTTGGAAGTGGTCGTTCCGCTATGGTTGGTCAAATGTTTCAAACGCGATTAGAGCATTTGAATGTCCCGGTCTATTTCGTCACAAATAGCCGCTCGGTACCACATCTCGATAAAGGGGATCTTGTACTGGTAATTTCAGGTAGTGGTCGTACAGGTATCGTTAAGGCGATTATCGAAAGCTATCTTGATCAGAACCCCCATATTATCTCAATTACAAGTTACCCCGAAAGCTGGATTGGACGGATGAGTGATCTAGTCGTTAAGCTTCAAGGGCGAACAAAGGTCGATCTAGCCCGCAAGGAAAAAGGGGAAGATGCTAGCCTTACTCCAGAGGGCACCCAGTTTGAAATTGCGTCCGCAGTCTTTCTTGACGGAGTTATTGCAGAACTTGTGAAGCGATTTAACAAGAGTCACGATGATTTAATCGCGGCTCACTCCCAAAGTACATAGCATCCTCATGATCGCTATAGTTCGAGTAGCCATGCGATTTCGAAAACTATATGAACGATTGTTAAAGCAACATCACTTCGAGGCGAGTACAAATGGCAAACAAATACCAATGTCCCCTCTTTGTTTGGAAAACTGGAAAGCTACTGGCTAACATCCATCAAGCCCTTACTGACAAATGGGAAGTTGTCATGCACCCTATCGGCGAAATGGTGGAGATGCGAATTAGTGCTGGACAAAATATCGAACCCCTAACACTGAACCTATATGTGTCATCTGGAAAAGCTCTCTGGGGGTATATTGATCTCCCAGTGATCGCATCTCAAATTAACATACTTGATGCTGTGACGACCCAACTTAAAACAAAAACTGGGGCTACGTTGGGACCTGCGAAGCGCCGAGTTAAGTTCAAATTTGAAGGAGAAACCATCGAAACCGAAACCACAACGGCAGAGGTGTACAGCTGGTCGATGAATTATGGACTACTTTATTCGCTCCAATCCGTTACTCGATTTTTAACTGCACTGGATGCCGCCCTCAGAGAACATGGCGGGCGAGGTTTGGAGGGTAACGAATTTTTTGTGACCTACCGAGAGGGAGGTCTTCAGCTACAAGAGCCTTCGCTAAGTTTTGTCCTTGTCTCGGCTTGGGGCTATTATAGTGCCTTTCTCTATCTTGGTGAGGAGAGTCTTGAAATCCAAATCTGTGATGAAGAGAAAGAAAAGTTCTTGGTTGAAGAGTTTGACAAAGTAATAGTCACCGCAAAAGAGCTCTTCGAGTCTGAAAATGAGATTACTTTGAAAGAAACGTGAATCTATGGTTCGGAGAGAGAGTATTGCCATCTCAGAATCCGACATTTCAATCTTCTTCTCAAGGAATCCTACCCCTTTCGCTTTGGATAGCCTTAGTAGCGATATTTGCAGCGAGTGGTATTGTCCTTCGCCAGATCGCAATTCCTACCTTCTCACCCTATGTTACGCTTACACCGGGATTTTTACTGCCGTTACTTGCAGGTATAGTTTTAGGTCCTATAGGCGGACTCCTTTGTGGCATGTTTGTGGGGATTAGTGGCGCCTTATGGGAACCGTTCGTGATTCCTTTGATTGGTAATATTGCTCTTGGACTAAGCACAGGGATACCTAGTATTTTCCGTCACAGAATTCACCGGTTTTCGTGGATTCTAGTTTGTATTCTCTCCGCCGTGATGATTGGAGGATTCTTCCCCACCTTTTGCATTGAAGTTCTCGTTTTCGCAGTACCAACCTTCGTTGCGATATTAACAGCCAGTGTTGATGCTGTGCAGGCAGGAATTTGGGTAACAGTAGCCATTATTTTAGCACACACTGTGGTTGATCCTCTTTTACTTAGATACCGGAGAAAGGATTCAAGCATGGAGTAAAGATTAAGTAGGATTTAGAGGATTAGCGCCTAGATGCACCTACCATTCGCTGACCAATATTGGTGAAATTTACCATGCCAGATGAAACCTGGGAAAGTGACGAATCAGCAGTTAGCGCACCCGAAGAACTCGTAGAAAAGCCGTCGATTGAGGTTCAAGAAGTCATAGTTCGCGAATACCCCAAAACCGTCCTCTTCTATCCAATGCTAATCTTTTCATTGATTCTTGGATTAGTAAACTACCTTATACCCTTCTTTATACTTGATCCAACATTGCGTGATAGTTGGCTGTACACCATTTCATTCATATGGTTTATTCTCTTTTTCTTCAACTTACTCATTGTCACCTTTGAATTCGGAAAATCCATCGTCGTAGCACTAGCCCTTATCCTTGTCATCATAGTATTAGTCATTGTCCTCGTCTTCAATTTTTACGGTTATCTCTTTGTAATTAATCCTTCAACCCTTCGATTATTCATAAGTACAGAAGCCCTTCTCGCCTTCTTCTGTGTCTTCCTCTTTGTAATCTTCCTCTCGTGGATAAAAACGCGTATATTCTACTTCAAAATCACCCCCAACGAAATCATCTACAAGAAAGGTATAATGGGGGATGTAGAACGGTATGGCACAACAAACGTTATGGTCCACAAGGAAATTCCCGACCTCTTCGAATTTCTCCTTCTGCGTTCAGGTCGATTGACCATATCCGTTCCAGGACGGAAGACAGCAATTATGCTAGATAACGTGCCCAACATCAATGCAGTAGAAACTAAGATACTTTACCTCCTTCGCAGAATTGAAGTGGATATCGATTAATCAATAACATCATTGGGCGACAATCCTTCCTCCGCTAATAAAAGAGAAGAGTATCGCCCCACCCCTTTCCTTTTTACCCTGTGTGATGCCATGATAAACATTGAGTGAGCCCTCAATGTCTTCAGAGACGATTCTTCAGTCATGGTTTAAGAATTCCATTCAACCGAGTCAGACTATGCTATGGGTCTCAGCAGTTGCACCAGATACTTTCCAGGGAGATCCATACATTTTAGAAAAACTTCTCAAACGCCCCCTGGAAATTCCGGACGCAATGGGACAACAACGAGCTCGCGCACGTTATATCTCTTGTTTACTCGCTCGAGCAATTACGGCTTTGAATCCGTCTCCCATGCAGATAGCTGCTTTTCTCCATGAATTTCATTACTTCCAAAATCCTGACACTCTTGTTCACAAACCACTTCCAGATAAACTCCTTTCGCAAATCAAGAACCTCATTCGTGATGAATTTGACCCCACCGCGTATTGGCAATATGAGCTTCGAACTCTTACCCAGCACTTTCAAGAGGGATTACACATTCTCCGAACACTCTTTAAAACCCGGTTAAGTAAAAAAGAGACACCACAATTGAATTCCTTCTTTGTAAATGAACATGAATGGTGGGGAACCAACTATTACAACGAAGCCAATCTAGTTAATATCCATCCCCCCTTCCTTTTCCTTCCCGCTGTAAGCAAAAATCTTGTACTCCGAGACGCTGTCCGAGTGTTTCTTCCCAGGAGTTTTCGAAGCGCAATGGATGTTCAAGAGTTTTCGAACATAATGGTTTCCGAACTCCTTAACCCCACCGACCAGCAACTTTGGTCAACCATCAAATGGAATGGAAGCCAGCCTACACCTGAACACCAAGAATGGATTTCCACAATAGCTAGTTTGACTCCGAAACTTATTGAGAAAAATCGACTCACGACTCTGTATAAACGGCTTTCAAAGATTGACACTCGTGTGTCACAGGTCCCCACAGGATCTTTCACTATCCTCACTCAACTCGAGCTCTCCGAGAAACTCCCAAGTCCCAGCCTCACAAAAGTCCAGCAAACCATATTACTTCATCTTGCAAGAAATCCCTTAGCAAGTGAACGGCAACTCGCAAAAACCACCCAACTAGCCCGCGGAACCGTGAACAGAAATCTCCTAGCCTTTCAACAACAATTAGGCCTCCTTGTTCCAGGAGAGATGAATTATCATAAGATTGGACTTACACCACTACTTCTGAGGACCCATTCCCTTCTTAGTACCAAGGAAGAACTTTCCAAATTATCTGACCTGCGCGATGAACTAGAAGCTTTTCCGTATTGTATCCGCTTACATGCTCCTTCATACCAAACCCAGACCATTATCCATGCAATTATTTCCTTGCCTGAATCCGCACTAATACACTTTTGTCAATACATGGAACTCTGGAAACAAGAAAGCGGAGTTGCTAGTGAGTTGTATCGAATTAATCGATTTGAATGGGGATGGGAATTCGATTCCTGGAAAGAATTTCTACCAACTGAATGGAAAATCATGGCAAGTAGCCACCTTCGATCAGAGAAATCAGAAACTAGCCTGCATACATCATTGGATTATACAGAACCAAGAATTAAGCTCACTCGTGAAGCTTTACGCATTTTGTTGATTCTACAACACGATATGCGGATAAGCCAACGTCAGTTAGCAACCCGTGCTGAAACCTCCGTGACCACTGCAGCAAACCATTACAATAAACTAATCCCCCACGTCATAACGCCATTTTTTACATACGCAAATCCACCTCTCCCTGAGGGATTTATCACTGCAGTGCACAGCTCTTCAATCGAATCCTTAAGGCAATTCTTAGACGGCATTCGTCTACTCCCCGCATATCAGGCATGGCATCTCTCCTCTCTAGATTCGGAGGAATCAGCCTCAGTTCTACTCAATATTAACTTACCTCAAGGAGGTCTCATCCCCTTTCTAACAGTCTTCCCTGAAGTTACAAGCTATTATGATTTAATCCCCACTTTACCAGTTCTTACATCCCGATCACTCCCCCAAATACATGGGTTACCACTCGCCCTTTTCAAAACCGTCGGACAAGAGTGGATGTGTTCGACAAGCCTTCTCGAGTCACTATTTAGGCTTCAATCCTAAAAATGCAAAGAAAGGTATTATTATTCGACTAGTTCGTTTCAGATCCAGTCGCCTGTTTCGAGTTTAGTGGGGAGATAGGTATCAGCTAAGAATTCAAAGCCGTGACTACTCAGCGCTTGAATTTCTGCCTTTTCTTTGCGTTTAACCATTAGGTGGATATCAGCTACCCACTTTGGGTTTTGCGCAACGAAAGGTTCTTCCATAACTGCCTTTGCACGTTTGATATCTTGTGGAGTCATGCGTAGACGACACTCCTTGGGAATATTGTATTGGTCGAGGTCTCTACCCAGAACACCGAGTAATTTCAAGTCTGGTGTGGCTAGGAAAGGGCTTTCATAACTCAACCGCTTACTGCCCCGAAGATAGACGCTATGAATATAATGCCCGAAGGGATCTGCGTCGACAAGAGTGAATGCGGGAAGCTTCAATTCTTTCGATAGGCGTCGAGCAAAGATGCGACTTGCGATATCAGGAGAACCTTTAGCAGTCAGAAGGATGCAGGGATATTTATTCCACCATTTAACCTCACTAAGCCGAAGCATGGCTGCATCCTTTTCAACAATAAGGAGGAATTCAGCATCCGATTCTACGATTTCCACTCGATCCAAGAAAGGTGTAATCGACCAACCACCGGTGCCCAGTTGGGTGCAATCAATCCGATCCCCACTATCTTCCAGTACTAATCGACCTAATACCGTGCCTTTCGCACTAGCAACTATATGAGTTGATTCACGGTTCGTGCCAAGAAGGGGTCCAATATCATCGATAGTCGTGTCTGATTGACGTTGATCCTCGAAGAGTTTAACATCGTTATAGAAGATTTCTCGTTTCGTCGCATGAATGTTCTTTTCTAAGAGTTCGTGGACGATTTCTAAGACCCGGATAAGTCGGGTTACATCCTTGGCAGTGCGAAGATTCCCTAATGAGCGTATTGTTGTTTTTTCGCCAAGTAACAAGAGATCGTTGTCTTCATCCCAAATGATGTTTCCGCTTCCACGTAATGGGAGTTCAAGTGAAGGAGGATTCCCCTTCCCAATTTCTTTGATGAGAGTGCGCATTAGCTTATGGATTTCTTCATGTAACTTTTCAGTGTCTTTTTCAGTGACAAGTTTTACACCGCGCGGTAATTTTGCACCGGTTTGTGTATCTTGAAGGTTTTTACGGAGTTTTTGTACAGCAGCAAATTTATCATTGACAGAACGTTCGGTACCGGGCAGGGATTCCTCGAGTGTTGAATTTTGAGCCGCTCGACGTCGTCGGCTTCCACTACTCATTCTGCAGCCACCTCCTGTGTTTCTTCCATTCTAGCCTTGGCTGAAGGCTCGATTCCAACAACTTTGGTGATGACTTCTTCCAATTGCTGTGGGAGCGCTTGCAGTTGTTTCTTAGTTATTTTTGAATCGGTTTGTTGAATGTTCACAATTGATTGGCCAACAATGCGTGAATATCGAAGAAGTACATCTGCCCGTCGTTCTTGTTCACGGCGTGCAATTACTCGAACAATATGGCGACGAAGTTTTCGACCTACTTCTTCAAAAGCAAGTTTCAATTCACGAAGCAGGATATCATCCTCGGCGAGAGCTTGCTTGGATTGGGCTTTGAAGATAAGATGGACAAAAGGACCAACTACATTAGCAAAGAGCCGGACGGAGCCAGTGGGAAGGCCATTACTGGCAACATCCATGCGGTAATTACGCCAATTTACGGATGCTGCTGCTTTCCAAATTGCACAATCTGAATTATCTCGAAGTTTGGGAGTTCGATTCACGAATCGGTATAAAACTCCAACTCCGGACTGATTGGAAAGTGCAGAATCATAAACCGCGGCGACTTCTACTGCAAAAGCCAGACCTTTACTGCTGGTGGGTGGTCGACTAACTGCTTCAACAAATTCCGCTTTGAAAATCTCTTGTAAGGTTTGCCTGATCACTTCTTCGCCCACTGGAACTACAGTTTCGGTTGGGGGAGCATAATATTTCTCAGAAATGAAGCTGGCATAAAGAGCTTTAATTTGGGCTTGCGTGAGTTGCTTGGGCGAATGCTTGGATGTAATCGGATCGGTGCGCATACGCTTCGCAGCTTTTGCTAAAATCTGTTGTGCTTTTCTTCGGCTTAATCTGCAATAACTGTTGGCAAGAAATTCAGTGAGTGTTTTATTGGTGGTATTTCGAATGAGATCCTGGAAATCTCCGATACTTGTTGATGCTGGATGAGGCATAGCATAACTGGGTTCACGTACGAATTCGCGAACTCGCCTTGGATAAATGTAAACATCGCCATATGGGTCGATGAAGATTATATTGACATGGGCATTCAAGTAAGAGGTTTGACGGACGTATTCATCTGCATACCCGCGTCGATAAGGAAGATTCAGAAAAGAGAGTTGAAGGTAGGTCCCATGATTGAAAGACATGGGAATTGCAGTTTCTTTTAAGAGGTAATCTTTTTTGTTTTTACTCGTAGTGAAAAAGATTGATGTGTAACCTTGACGTTCAGCCGGGTGCCGCGTGGCTACAATGATCGGTCGACCGGTTGTATTTTGCGCATCACTAAACGCACTTGAAGCTCCAAAGCCTTGGCTTCCTCGTGTTTGACAGAGTTTGAAGCTTTTGCTACTAGCGAGGTAGAGCCCATATTGTTGTAGGTCGCGTTTTGTCATCCCAATTCCGGTGTCCAAGGACTCAAAGCTATACATGAGGAGATTTCTTCCTGCGACCTCCGAGGGAAGGATTTCTGGTTTCTCCAACTCTTGAAGAACCATGAGCAAAATAGGCTCGTGGTGGATAATTCCGCGAATTGGAGATGCCAATAGTTTAATTCGTTCAGAAATGGCTGTGGCTGAAGTGGGTCGACGAGTGGTCTTTAGCGGTTGAGGGACTTCAGGATAAGAAACAGTCTCTGGTGGCTCGTCGAGTACAATGGGGGTGGGTGTGGTCTTTTTCGATTTTGAACCACGAGTCCAATAATAGGTTTCGATGGCATCAAGGGCATTATCACTAAACTCTGCACAGTATTGGGTGAATTTGTGCATTTCCATGGAGAACCCTACAAGTTGAGTACGTTTCCGAAAGAACTCAGCGACTTCCCCACGCCGGATGACACTATTCTTTTCGGATTGGCGAGTTGGTTCTGCTTTAACATCTAGTGTAGTTTTTCCCATCTGAGATTACCCCGCTTGGAATGAGCACCGACTAAAACCGTTAACCGTGTTGACAAGGAAGAAGAGACCTTAAATCTTTACCTCAGGGCTAGAAGGCTTCTCCGGTATCTTGAGGATACCTTGAACTGCCTTCTTGTCTCGGTTAATGGAGCTGGCGCCACATGAATTTCGCGCGGATTGAGTTTTGCGAGAGTATGTGAGGAATTTGGACACCTTATAAGCCTAATGGGGGGTGTTAGCGAGAATTGAACTTAGCTGCGGGACTCTTACCTAAGGCAATCAGAACGTCTCGCACAATTTTGATATCGTTGAGATAGACGAATTCATTATGGTTGTGATAATTGGTATCATGGCGAATCGTACCAAAACACACAACTGGTATTCCAGCTTGAGCGAGAAGGGCGCCATCATTCCCTCCTAAATCCGCTGCGATGGGAAGAGTCTCACCGACCACTTCTTGTGCTAATTGGGAGAAATGACGAATGAATGGATGCTTCATATCTGTGAAATACCCATCCACATTATTGAGAATTTTTACATCCTCAATGACTGTCTTCTCTTTCGCTGCCAATTCCGAGATATATTTTCGTAGATCAGCTTCGGCTTGTTTAGAATCTTCTTCTGGTATCAGGCGTCGGTCAAACCGTATCTCACATTTGTCAGGGATGACATTTTCTTTTTCACCAGCGTGTATCATCGTCACGGTGAACCGACCATGAACTTTAGGATAAGGGGCTTCAGGTGGAGCCTTCAATTTACTACGAACCTTTGACACGGTGGAATGGTACCGTTTGAGTTTTTCAACAAAAGCAGTAGCTCTGTAAATTGCATTATCGGCTTGTTCAGGATACCCACTATGACCTCCTTCACCTTTGATAATGATTTGACCCCAGAGTGCACCACTTGCCCCGATGCTAATATAATTGGGAGCACTATCAATGACGACGCCGGCATTTCCATGGATACCAATATCGTCAAATAGATATCCAATTCCTGCTCGTCCTCCAATCTCTTCATCCACTGTGACTAACAGTTTGATATTGACTTCAGGTTCACCTTTGGCTAGCTCTCCCATAGCACTCATTGCTGCAACTATGTTGGATTTATCATCTGCAGCCCCACGTCCAAAGGCTCGATCACTAGTAACCCGAAGACGAAAGGGGTGTGTATTCCAGTTTGATTCATCAGCGGGAACGACGTCGAGATGCGTGACGAAGAGTAAATCCACATCTGTGGTTCCATCCAAAGAGACTATCACATTAGGTCGTGATTCTCCGTCGATAGTAACATCACGCCCATCTAAGACTTCAGTGCCAAGTCCTAGTTGTTGTGCTGTGAGTCGAATCATCTCTGAGCATTCTGCATAACCCATCCGAGATTCATTGGTCACGGTGGTGTTGATTTCAACTAGTTTTCGCAATAGATTCAGTTCATATGCAAGTTCTGTTTCTGCCATGGCCTGCCTTACCTCCAAGGTATTACTGCTGGTGTGGAATCTGTAAAAGCCTACCGATACCTCAGCATTTTGATACGATAACATTATTTTTGCGGAGTGATTACGCAATTATAGAAAGGCTTCACAATGAGGGACATGATGATTAACGCTGAGAAGTCAAGACGACGGTTATACGCATTTATTCTATTCAATATCATCGAAGAAGTCATCATCGCTATAATTGCTTTCATCATTCTGTTCATCTTTCTTCCACAGTTCTTGGTTTTGGGAATGACAATTGTGGCAATCGGATTAGCGGGTTTTACCATAGTGAAAATTTATTCATATTGGTCGAGTTCTTCAATTCCTGTTTATGATCCAGTAATTGGACAGCAGGGAACAGCACTTGCCAGCTTTTTCAGAGAAGGAGAACTTTGGAAAGGAAAAGTAAGTGTCCGGGGAGAAGAATGGAAAGCTCAGGCAAAAGAAGCCATTATAGAAAATAGCCAGATATGGGTCGTTGGCATCTCAGGTCTTACCTTATTCGTAAGTACAACCCCAGACGCCACAAAGACTTAGGTACCATTAAGGATTGGTTTATCACGTTCTCGCATCTGAGAAAATGCTCTGGTCAATGCATCATTCGTTAATTCAAGAAACGCATCATGAACTCCTGCTGCAGTGGCAGCTGAAGTTTCGATATATGGGATATTCCACCATCTTTGGAGCATTTCAGCAGCTTCTGGTGGAACCATTCGTTTCTCCGTCAAGTCTACTTTGTTACCAATGAGGACCACGACACCATTAGGCACTATTCGACGAAAATCATTATACCAATTTCGTAGTGTCATGAAAGAACTGGGTTCAGATACGTCAAAAACAAGTAGTGCTCCATGGGCACCACTGTAATAATGACGACGAACTTGGCGAAAGGAAGGTTGCCCAGCGACGTCCCAGATGACGAGTTTGACATTACGCTCTTGTACATCCAAGTCCTTAACTGCAAAACTAGCTCCAAGCGATTGTTTGTATTCAGGGGAGAAAGTATTTTGGGTGTATCGGAGCACCAATGATGTTTTGCCAACTGCGCCATCACCCATCATGACTACTTTTAGTCCAAAGTCAGTGGGCTTTTCTTTGAAACGTTCATGGACATCTGTAGGTGCTAATCTATCTGTCAATTACACCCTTCCCAGGTGGTACTCTAAGGCAGACAACTCCTGAACGGGCATAAAGGTTTCGTTTAAGCTCAGGAGTTTTTCCTATTCTTACGGAAAAAAGATTGGTCCATAGATTAGAGAAAGACGCCACCAAAGCCCAAAAAAATAAGGGCAAGACCAATAGAGATTGGAAGGAGTGCACATAAGAGAGGAATGGGTAACCCAGGAATGACTTGATTGGGTCTCTTTACAACTATTTGTGTATTAATTAGACATCCGGTGAGAACGGCAGCGAAGGTCAATATAGCAAAGGTCCAGCCAACATAGCGCAGTGCGTACGACACAAGAGCAGCATAGACGATGAGGTCTCCTACGCCGATGATGAGAGGTCCGATCACAAAGGTAAAGGCGGCGCGGGCATGCCGTTGAGGATCAGCATCAACGATTGTGGGTCCTAGTCGGATAGCAAAGATTGTGTCTTGAATAGCTAAGATAACGAGAAGCGCCATAGAGATAACCCAAGTAAAATTAGTCGCAATGAACACTCCGAGAATTATGCCATATATTGTAAACAAGACGTTTCGTCCCATCATTCCGAGGGCATCCGTAAAGATGAAGACCATGGAAAAGGCGGAAAACATGATGGAGGCAAGCGCTATCATCGAAAGATGTAGGTTTGTAAGTCCTTGAAAAAGCAAAACTAGGAAGATGGCTTGTCCAATGAAAACTGTAAGAATGAAGAAAAGGGGCGATATAAAAGCAGCAATGATAATGCGATGTAAGGTTTCACTTCCCCGTTGAAAGACCAAGAAAGTGGCAAATGTTGCTACACCACCTACAAGAGCAATCACTAGTAGGGC
>JABXGS010000246.1 GCA_016550425.1 archaeon | reverse complement strand
CAACAACTTCGAGTAATTTTCCATAATCGGTTTGCCACTCTTTAAAGGTGAACCCAAGCGGTTCTAAGGCTTTCGTTGTCGTTATCCGTTGAATTCGGCCATCAGTAACTTGAAGGATGAGACTTGCCCATATGGTGTTTTCTTCGAAGACTGTGATAACACTCACGAAATTCGTAGGGAGTTGATCTAGCACCATTCGGATTCGTTGAAATAACGAGAATAGTCCTTTCTCCCAAAATTCTCGAGGGAAGACATGAAATCGCCGATTGAATTCCTTTTCTAGACTAGAGTGGGCGATTTCAAGATATTGGAAGATATCCATTTCAGGGGCAAAAGCGGCTTGCATTCTTGCTAACAGGTATACAACTAATCCTTGCTCAACCATAAACACGGCATCGATCCCTTTTCGTTGCTGCATCTGTTGTCCAATAATCGATGGGGTTGAGAATGGACCCGTTAAATCTGGTCGTAAACCCTGTGTTGAATGGAAGGCATGAATAATTTCACTGTTCTGGTACAATAGGAAAAGGATTGCTCGCTCGCTAGTGAACTGTGGGAGGGTGGATATCAGGTTGAACCAATGGGTGGTCTCAACATTTTGAAACTCATAATTATCATCAAGACGTCTCATCGTACCACCTCAAAGATTCGAAAATCATGAGCGTTCAATGCAATTTCCTGAGGACCCTTCTGGGTTAATTGCTCGCCTGTCCAAAGATCACGAATCACCGCCCGTTTAGCAACCATCAAGGACACTGACTGAGGTTGATTTGTTGCATTCACTTGAAAGATAATGCGAGGAGCACGGGTGCCCCAATAGACTTCATCAACAGATGAATTCCGGGCATCGCCAACAGCCGAGATATTCAGATGCTTCAAGGATTTCGTTAATGCTGTCTCAGCTTCAATGGCATCCTCTCGGTCGAGGGTAGGAGGAAGTGTAATTCCAAGATACATAATCTTGCCTTTTCCAAGATCGGAGATACCTCCTGCAACTCGATTTCCTACACGTACTTTATTGTCTGATAGGCTAAAGGGATCGTGTAAACCCACTAGGGGACGGCGAGTTGAAGTCGGCTGAATGCCAGCTCGATCAGCCAGAATAGTACAACCTCGCATATCTGTACCTAAATAGGGAATTTCTGGGCCTACGATTGCTGTACCTCCACGTTCCACGAAGTCACCAATTTTCGACTGTAATGCTTCAGACATAAAATCAAAGCTGGGAATAATGAGTGCTTGATAGCTATTTAGCGCGGGAGGATCCATTTCGGTGTCCCCAATAACAAAGGGAATTTTAGATCGGGTAAGTCCCCAATAGAATGCATTCCATAAGGCAGGATAGGCTTTTTGGATTGTTTCAGTATAGCTAAATGTTCGATTACTAAGGAGCAACTCATCCGGAAGACCTAGCAAATGGCTGAGCCAGTTGGAGTTTGTGCACATCCGGTAGAGCCGTTCATATTCAAGATTACGAAGCAGCACAACCGGCACATTTCGTTGTAATGAATGAAATTCCTGTGACTGGAGGATCTCCAGTATACGTTTTAAAAATGTGAATTGGGTATCATCGATGATTCCTTGCTGGGAGATGGGGCTTCCCAACCACCGGTTTCGTCCAACTAGCATGTGCGTATTGAACCCACGAAAACCATACATCATTGCGACAAGTAATGCAAATTGCTGGTCATTTGCCTGTAATCCTGGACCCCATGGCCAAATTCCCATGCCACTCTCAGATAAATAGGGAAATCGACTGACTGTGCTAAGGTACAGAGCACTTCGGCGAATGTCATCATAATGCGATTGGCTGAGGTATAATCCAACACCTTGAAAGTCTAACTCCCGTTCAGTACGATAAACATTGAGAGGCAAGGAAGGATAGGATGAACGGATGCTATGCGAGGTGGGGATACCCCGAACTCCTCGAGACCAAAGAAGGCTGGCAAGGACACTGAGGGAGAGTGCCACATAATATTCTTGGAATTCCATCCAATCAAGGAATCGCGGAAGGGCTTCACGTTCTGTTGCAGCCAATGCCCGTGGAGGTTCAATATCAGTGAATTCGTTATATCTAGTTCTATATGCTCGGTTCAATCCTCCAATGGACGGATACTTACTGGTCAAGAATTCGTGGTACCACCGAATAGCATGTGCTGAGTAATCCGCACTAAACGCACCATTCAAGAAAATCCGAGAAATATCATTATCAATCTGAACGCTGATGATGGGACCTCCTGGTGCCAGATGACGGGTAATAATGGGACACACGACATCAAAGAATTTTGACACTTCATCATAGAATTTTTCGCTGGCATAACTTGGCATGGGAAACGGGTTGGGTACTGCGGGGATGATTACCCGGGTCCCATAAGCGGTTTGCGCCTGAATTTCCGCATCATATAAGATGCGCTTCGGATATCCAAAATAATTGAGTTCCTCGTTTACACAAGGTCCTGGTCGGACAATAACATAGAGCCCTCGATTCCGACAGAGGGTGAGAAATCCCTCTAGGTTCCGTTGTTTGTTCGTTGTGCCAAAATCAAAAAGACCACTAGCTATCTCATGGATATTCCATGGAATAGCCAATGAAATGATGCGAAATCCGATACCAACGATTCGCTCTAGAATCTGGTCCCATTTTTCTGAAGGAATTCGCCAGTAGTCGACTGATCCACTATATAGAGGAAATACTTCGCCCTCGACCCTAATCGTATAGCCTTCAAGCTTTAGCGATGGTTGCAGACTTACACTAGAAACCTCTGTTCCAATGCTGTTCTGTTCCATCGCGCTATATCACCGCATCCACACTGGTTCGGTTATCCGAACCCCGATATCCTCGTAACATCCCACTCAACATTCAGTACTTGCTCATATTGAAATAAGTTGCCCTGCACGCTAAATTTCTGCTATTTGGTTGTGAAATCAAGCTTCTTTACGGGTTCTGGATACATTTGTCCTGGTTTCATGTACTCAATTTGTTTCGGAGTAATTTGGAGAAGCGTGAACTTCGGATCATCTGCTGATTTGAAGTAATTTGAAAAGAATGAGGTTGCACTTGCCAATCGACTTCGTACCTTTTTGTCATCGATAATTTTCGCAATAGCTGAAAAACGAACATATCCTCCGCCATCTTCAAATCTGATTAAACGAACAACCTCGACTTTCTCATTTACCTTGATTTGCGCGACTTTCGCATCAGCAGTACCAGTAAGGACGAAAAGCTCTCCTTCATTTTCAACTAGGGTTACTGGCCGCACACGAGGTTGATCCTTCTCTGCAGTTGCGAAAAAGATATTGTTTTCACCTCGCAACAAATCCTCTACAGTTGGGATATTCATACATAGTCAACCTCCTACGGTTGCCATAACTGAGTGAATCCATATACTAAATCGATAGCGGCTTTGATGTCGCTTAATCGGAGCAGGGAAATGGCTGAATGGATGTAGCGACAGGGCACAGAGACAACACCTGTTGGAATCCCTTTTCGGCTCTGCGAGATTGGTCCCCCATCAGTCCCACCCCCTAATGGCTGTTTGTACTGATGTGGGATCTTTTTCTGCTTTGCAACTTCTTCTAAGGTTGTCAAAACCTTTGGGTGTGTAATCAAGGAGCGATCCGCCACAGTAATTGCTGGACCTTTACCAAGGTCTGTCGGGGATTTGTGTCTGGGAATGCCAGGCATATCACCCGCGGATGTACATTCTAGCGCTATTGCGACATCGGGATCTAAGGTATAGGCCCCAGTTCGAGCCCCACGGCCTCCTACTTCTTCAGCTACTGCAAAATTCACTGCGATAGTTGATTTGTGTTCTCGTGACTTTGCTAACCGCTTCAATACTTCAATAATAATTAGACAACCGACTCGATCATCAAAGGCTTTGCCTGATACTGTGTCATCGGGGAGTTCGATGAAAGGTTGCCACACTGTTAAAGGCGTTCCAATACGAATACCCATGGCTTCAATGACATCCTTTGATTGAACACCAATATCCACGTATAAATCATCAATCGAAATCACACTTTCCCGCTCTTTGGCTGTTGTAAGATGAGGGGGAGTTGCCCCAATTACACCGAAGATCTGTGTGGTAGGATCGGATCTTTGTGGACGGAGTATGACTCGATGTCCGGGAAGAATGCGTGGATCCCAGCCACCAATTGGGGTTAAACGTAGGAATCCGTTCTCATGTATATAGCGAACAATGAATCCAATCTCGTCCACATGGGCATCAAGCAAGATTCGTGGCTTCTCCTGAGCACCCTTTCGGATACCCAGCAGATT
>JABXGS010000245.1 GCA_016550425.1 archaeon | reverse complement strand
GGCTATGCAGTTGTGTTGCCCGTTCTCTCCCGGTTTGTATCAAATCTAGAAGGACTGTCTAAACAGCTTCGTGAAGCCTTGCAAAAACAAACAAATGATATGCTTGAACAAAATCGGGCATTGATTAAAACCTATGATCGTTTTGTTGGTATTGACACCAGCGATGTATCAATTAGTGCTGAACGTGAATCAGTTGGAGTAAACACAATCCCGGAGCTTTTCGAGATTCGGAAGACTCTCCGGAAAGAGCATGAATACCTCACTAGCCGGCGAGGAGAGGTCGTCGATACCTTACGTGCAAAACTACAGGCTAGTATTGAATCTTCCATATCGCTGTTAGAAAGTGCTCGGAGTCTAAACCTAAAGGTGCCCATGGCGATTTCAACGTCATTAGAAGGCTTGAAGAAACAACTCAAAGGAGAAACTAACCTCACTACACTTCTGGGATTGGTTCAGCAATATGATGGACAGGTTCTCAAAGCTTCGAGTGAAATTAGAAGTCAAATTTTAGAATTCGGCCATAACTTAAACCGTATACTGGCTAGCGCGAATATCTCCCAAGAAGCGACATTTCTTCCGCCCGCACCTCCTGAAGTTCCTAAAGAAGCGGATTTAGCAGCTCTCATTGCTAGCTTTGAGCGATTACAGGCTTACAAAACTAATGTTGAAACAGCAATTCGGGCTGAATCCACGCGGATTTTAGATGATTTAATGCGAGCAGTAAAACGCAAAGTCTTGGCAAATACGGATGATCTGGACAAATTTGTCAAAACTCAAACCAAGAAGTTGCAAAAAGGCGATCTCAAAGCCTTTGTCAAGGTCTACTCAGATGTTGCCGCACAGATTATTGAAGAACATGGGAAACTGCTTGCAGAGATTCGAACGCAGGAGGCGTTACTTACACGGATTTCTGAAACGGCAAGCACCGTCCTTGATAAAACCACAATGGGTGCTGCCCCAGCGCCAGTTCGAAGTTCAGATATTAGTTTCCCCGAACTAGTTGAGGCGTACGCCCGCCTTCATAAGCATGTCGAAAATCGAATCGATTTATTCCGAAAAGCTTGGGAGCGTGAACTCAACGCCCTCTTAGCTGAAATTCAAGTTATCAAGCCAACCTATCGTGAATCTTTCAAAACTATGGAAGAATTTTTAGAAAATTCAATTGCACAAATTAGGAATAGCACCAGCTTCGAAGAGATTGAAGGAGTTGCCCGGGAAGCACAAGGAGATGCTCTCTATAAGGCGCAAGATGCCATTGAGAATCTTAAATATCGACTCGACCTCAAGCTGCGGCTTGCGGTTTCCAAACTCCTTGGGATGGGCTTAACCATCCCCTCAGAAGTTCAGGCTGCCATTCAAGAGCTCACCCAGATCGTTCCTGCGAGCGAAACCTATGAGGAAGCAATTCGTAAAGCTCATCACATAGTCGAACTCTTTGAGAAGCGCATCGTAGGGTATTTCAACCAGACTCTTAATGAACAAATCAAAGCCTTCTCTGAATTAACTAGCGTCTCCGCCACTCTTGGAATTAAAACCGACACCTATGTCAAGCAATCAATGAAATTACAGGATAAATTGCCAGCCAATATTGAAGAACTACCGGATCGTTTTGACGAACTTCGGGAATTATTAACAGACGCAAAATTACTGAAAGACATCCGTTCCAAAGCCAATGAGGTTTGGCGTAATCTCAATTCGGTCACTGATCTACTTGAAAGACATGGTCAGGCAGAGATTGTTGTTAAACTCAAGGATCTCCTTGCTCGGGTTCCTGATGCTTTGGAGGCGGAACAAGTAAACACGGTACTGGAAATCTGTATGGCTTTAGTTGAAGCCCAAAATAGTGTTCTTGACATCCTTCGAAATATGGAACAAAAGACTGAATCCGCATTTGAACAATTACTTGAGAATACGACTGAATATTATTCCACAATTAAACGTGTTTATGCATCTCGACCAACTGAGTTTAGCAAAATTATCTTTCCAATCGACACTTTACAGAATTTACGTGGAAAACTAGAAACTGTTAATTCTCTTCCTGAAGCCATAGATATCTTCACCACAATTCGAAGCCTAGAACAACAATGGCTGGAGAAAATTAAAGAACTTGATGAATGGCACAAGGCGCTTCGCGTATTTCTTGCAGACTTTAATCCCGCAGCGCCTAAAGCTGAACGAAATCGCCAATTGAACGAAATTGAAAAACGAATTCGAGAGACCTATTCTCGTGAGGATACCGCAAATTACCTCACGTGGGCTGCTCGAGAACTGGGAGCTGCAATGGTTGAACAGAAAGAAAAAGCCAAGAAGAAATAGGGTGAAACAACATGGAAGCATCAGATGAAGGACCGCGTGTTGCGGAAGTATTTGCCATCGGAATTGGAGAATGTGGAAGCAACCTCGTCGGTGCTTACCTCAAACAAGCTCGTGAACGCATGCTACCTCCACGAATCCGTGGGTACCTGTGTATGAACACCGATCGCTCAGACATCACAAAGCTTCGCCAGAAATATGATATTCCCAAAGAGAATACCCTCCTCTATGGCGCTTCAGATATTGGCTGTGGGGGTAACTTTACAGATGGCTATACTTATGTTCATGACTTCAAAGAGGTCATAATGGGTCAGCTGACTCAATTAGGCTTCGAAGGAGTTTCTGGCTTTGTCATTTTCACCTCATCTGGTGGTGGAACAGGGTGCGGTGGTGCCCCAGCACTAATCGAGATACTAAAGGAACGGTTTCAAGAAGAAGAGGGACGCCGCATCTTTGTCTATGTCTTTACGGTACTGCCTTTCAAGGATCAGACCTCGGAAGCCCTCAACACGATGTGGTCCCTTTCGAAGCTTCTTCGAGGGCAATTAGAGGACCGTGGAGCCGATCTTGTTTGTTTACTTAGTAATCGTGCGATGCTTCGTCGTATCCTAGCTTGGAGAGAGGGTGAAGTGGCTGACTTTTTGCAAAAACAATTGCAAATAGATGTTGCAAAGGTAACTGATGTCGAAGGGATGGTTCCATCAACCGTAGATGGTGCTAATGACGTTTCTAAGGCCCAAGAGTCAGCTTTTGTTGAACTTGTAAACCCACTTGCTCTAAGATTTGTAGAGCATATGCTGAGTCCCGGTGTAGTCGAACCTGGAAAAGAAGTCTTTCCAACAACGGATATTGCTGATTATGCCCGGAAATTAGATCCAATCGTTGTCCCATGCTTATACACTGATGTTAGCCTCATCCCATCTGCTGGCAATATTCCCACCCAGCTAAAAACAATGGTAAAGTATGCAGTCGAACATTGCAGCTTCGCAGAAATTGGTTCAGAACCCGGAGCCTCATCAACATACTACACATTTTCAGGTACCAAAGAATACGCCCGGGCTGAATATGACCCGCACATCAAACAGGCTCTCCGTCCATACACGGCAAAGGGTGCAGCAATTACTCCCTGTTTTGTTTCCTATGAAGACGAAGCTCATCCTTCAGACTTACTCCTCCTCTTAGGGCTTCCCCAGATTCCCGAAATTGAAGACCTTGTCAATTCTGCCACTGAACTTGTCGATTTACATTCAGGCCCCTCTCCTTTGCGCCGAGGTTGGTTCAAAAAGTCCAAAGGGGTTAGTGAAGAAGTCCTCCGAGCTGCAATTCGCGATGTCGCCGAACTCTTCAATCTCGAAATGAAATAGACCAACGGTAGTGGAGAGAAAGAAGGTTGATAACAGCAGAAGAATTGCTGGAACGCATCCTCATACTTACAACCGTCAACTCAACACTAATCCATGCTCTTATCACGATTGAAGCCGAAGGGGATTTAGATCCTCAACAAATTAACCAATTAGCCAATGGTGTTCGAACCGTTCGCAAATCCGTAAAACAAGCACTCGTTGATTCAAAAAATAACCACGCTTCCTCAGGCTCTTCTTTTGTTGATGACACGATAAAGGTCATTCTTACCCATCTGGAACGAATTGAAACAGCTCTAGACTCTTATTCGAAATCTCGGAAAGAAAAGATTTCAAAAACTAAAATCAAGGAACCACTACTAGCTACACAGCAACTGATTGCCGAAGCGAGTGAGGATCTGGCAGGACTGACAGGGAAACCCTTCCAACGGAGACTCTCCATTTACGATCCTGATAAGAAGCTCCCTCCTTTACAGCAATTGCTAGACAAATATTCCAGTCGTAGCCATTTACTCTTACCGAATTTTTGGTTTGAATCCTGTCGTGAATTATTCCGATATAGCGAACCTCGTGAAATAATCAAAGAAGTCACCACTACGGCCAGCCAGGTCTTTTACACGCTTATTCGACGCTTCCTAGCTGAGGCCCCCTGTGCGGGATTACTGCAAGAGTTATCTCGACGAGGAACATTGGGGACGGAATTAACGAGTCGAGAGCAAAATAAAATTGCCGAAGCAAGCCGGGAATTTTATGATCAGCTCGAAAACGCATTGAAAGATAATTCACCCAAATCAAGTCTAAGTGAAGCGAAACGAAACCTCCGTTCATTTGATTGGGGACCAGCTGATGTCGAAAAACGAGTAGTCGGCGTCATTCATCGTAGTGCTCGCGAACTGGTTGATAAAGCCGCAGATAGTAAAACTTTGTCTGATATAGAACGAATTATTCAAGCTGAGCTTAGCCGCTACATCAGCGCCCTTACATCGACTCTCCATAATTTACCGCGCTTCAATCAGTTACTAACAGATATGAAGGTCTAGGAAGGGTAAAGGCGCTTTTTCAATTGGGCTTTCCCTGTTTCCACATCATAATCGATTAGATCAGCCCGAGAGAGATCACCCAAAGCTTTTCTAATGGCTGTGGCTTCATGTCCTGCAGTTTTTACAATCTCATCACGCGTCATTTCCTTCTTGCGTCCATGAAGTAAAAACAGGGTCTTGGCATGTGGTTGGGCATAAAAGACGTCTTCAAGCAACGCGATGTAAAGAGCTAATAACTCTTGGACTGGAATCGACGCTTCATGTTCAGCGACAAGCTCTTTATACGTATCAGACATCTTTTCTAATTGACTCTTAATTCCATTAAGCTCCGATTCCAACGCACGATTTTTTACCATGAGATCGGTTGTTTGATCAGAAGATTCTTTTAACTCTGCGATAGTCCGTTCTAAGCGTTCGATTGTTGCGTCCTTCGTTTGCAACTCTTGAGTTAATTCTTCAATCCGCGTCTTGGAGCCTAGGCTTAATTCACGCTGTTCTAAAAGCTCCCTATTCATGTCTTTGACAATCTTTTGGATTCGTTTTGCTGCTTTTGCCACTTCATCGGTGTAATCTTTTTCATTAGACTTCTTTGTTGCCATATTACTCACCCTGCATTTTCCATATAGAATTGTGGGGTTTTCCTCTATTTATGGTTAGGGTCTCTCTCCTTGTTTTTCTCTTGATTTGCGAGGAGCTATC
>JABXGS010000244.1 GCA_016550425.1 archaeon | reverse complement strand
TCATACGGTAAAAGAGGCATTTCCCCGCAGGGATTGGTTGACTCGATTTTGGAGCCTTTTAGAGGGTGCTCATCATTTATGCGATCGATGAAGATAATGCCCGGATCACCTGTGTTCCAGGCATTGATAATTATGGAGTCAAAGATCATTCGTGCCTTGATGGTTTGTTCAGCCTCACCAGTTTTGGGATTAATCAAGTTAAATGTTCCATCATTTCGCAAAGCGTCCATAAATTCGTGAGTGATTGCAATGGATATGTTGAAGTTGTGGAAGGATTTCTTGTCTGCTTTTATCGAGATGAAATCCATGACATCCGGGTGATCGCATCGGAGAATTGCCATATTAGCACCACGCCGTCTTCCCCCTTGTTTGATCACATCGGTGGCTGTATCGTATACCCGCATGAAGGATACTGGTCCACTGGATACACCGCCTGTTGAGTCGACCTTTGTTCCTTTTGGACGTAGGTTTGAGAAGGAAAAGCCCGTGCCACCACCAGTCTTCTGAACAATGGCCATGTGCCAAAGGGTAGTGAAGATGGAATCCATATCATCTCGAATTGGGAGTACGAAACAAGCGCTTAACTGGCCAATATCAGTACCAGCATTAAACAGCGTTGGGCTGTTTGGCATGAATTCAAGGCTGGCAATCATGTCGTAAAAGAGCGCCTCATATGTTTGGTAGTCTGAGCTTTTGTCAAAGAGTTTCTCTGCTTTGGCCACTGCTTTTGCGACACGTCGAAAGAGCTGGGAGGGAGTCTCAATTGCATTCCCCTCATCATCCTTGAGAAAATACCGCTTGGCGACAGTCGCGGCATTTGGTCCTAATTTTAAGTCGTCTATAACGCCGACGGCCCGGAGTAAGCGACGTGCAACGGCCCGTTTTTCTCGATACTTAATGTAGCGTTTTGCTGTCTCAGTATGTCCGTTGACCATTAAGACTTCTTCGACAATGTCTTGGATTTCTTCGATGTGAATAGTGTCTCCATCGCGTTCCTTGATGATTTTCACGACTTCGTCAGTCAATCTATTTGCTGGTGTACTATCCGCTTGGTGTGATTCAAAAGCCCGTATGATAGCCTTTTCGATTTTGGTTGCATCCCAATCAACGATACGTCCATCCCGTTTCTCAACTTTCAAAAGATAATCCTCCCAGAAAATTCGGAATTGTCACAGCAATTTTTGAGTTCAAGAACTCACTTTCTGTTTAAATGCCTTCAGGTTTTTACATGCCGTTGTTTGAAGCAAACATCACGAATTTCATCAATTCAGTGATGATTTTAAACTAAACTAATCTATTTCCGATATCACTTGCCAAAATGGCCTGTTTGCAGGGTCAGAGATCCACCTTGGCGATGACTTTTCCAAGATTGGTGGTTAAATCAACTCGGAACCAAGTCCCTGCAACAATGTTTTCGAATTCAAATAAATCTGCTAAGGGCTCATCTTCTGTATTACCTAATTCGAGTTTACCATCGCCTGCCATTCCTTCATGGATAACGAAATCAAGTTTAGCAACAGTGATGTGTTGGACGTCATAGGTTTTTCCATCAACCGCTGGTATAACTTTGAGATTGATAGTATCACCAGTATCAATCCATTCCCCGGGACCTTCGAGTTTGACATCGAAGTTCATTATTGGTTCTTTATCACTGATCACTTTAGCTTTGATTCGGTTCTCTTTGCGTTGGAATTTGAACTTTGCAGGCTTGGATGGAAAGCCCCAAATTTCTCGATGGGCCACCATTGACGGAATGCAATCTGTGTGCATTGTGATGCAATATACCCCAAAATATTCCTTATACAGACATTGAACTACAATAGCACTTTCCCAAAAATCTCCAAACATGGAATTGCGAAAACGCGAAAGATACGCACCACCTAATAATCCAGGTTGGAGTGGTTTGGGCAACACTCGCTCATAGCAGGCTTTGGTTGGTGTAAAGATGATTTGAATCATTTCTGAATCGGTATAGACAAGTGGACCCTGAAACCAGGGCTTATAGATGGGCATTGATAGTTGCTTTGTCAATTTCTAATCCACATCCAAGAGGAGCTTATTTACCAAGAAGTGCTCCATCTATGCGTGTTTTGCCTTTTAACTATACGTTCCATTCCATCTTGAAAAACTGAAAGGTCTGAAGTCTTTTAAGATTAGAGGAGCCAGATATCGCTGATAACCTTGCGGAAAGTCGATATTCTTTGTCCACTTCTCTTAATGCTAATTGCGCTTATCGTCATCTGGATACTTGTTATGATGAATCCAGTCATTTTTCCTTTTGCTATTGGATTTCTGATCCTGCTCTTCGTTTTTATTATTGCCTCATTTTTTTCGGGTCGATATACTCATGAGGATGTCTCTTCAGAGGCGTACAAGCTCAAACGATGATCTAAGCCCTCGACCAGCTACGGGAATAAGAGGAGGAACAGGAAATTCAATATGAAATCAGTGATGAAAATCAAGATAAATGCGATAATTACAATCGTGAGTCCTCGAAAGAACATAGTATCAAAGAAGTGTTGAACTAAGACCATCCAGACAATGAAGGTTGCCAACAGACTCACGACATTCCAGGTTAATACTACAATCTCATTCAGTCCAGGCACTAAAGCGAAACTAATTGTTAAATCAATCGCGAATTTTAGTAATAATCCGAGTAGTGCTACGAATATGGCGTCGGTGAATTTAGCATTTACTCCAGAAAGCAGTCTGCCTGCAGCGAAGAAGGCAACAGTTGCGACTATGAAGCTGACTATAAAAGTGATTACGGCGTTTAACTGGTCAGGTGTAAGAAACATACTCAATTAAACTCCTTAATTAGTAGCGCTAAGTTACACGTTAGCTTCCCTAAATAACTTCGCACTCACGAGATCTACTTTATATGGAGAGGGCTAGAAGCTAGGCTTATATCAAAGAAGTAAGCAAAACTATCGCTATCACCTCCAACTGGAGAAAGTTAAAATGAGTGGTAGAACGAAGGTCAGGGAACGTCTCGAAACCGCATCCATTGCCCAAATCACCGGTATTGTCCTCGTCTGGTACTGTTTATCGATAATTGGATCACGATTAATCACCGTCGTCGTTGCCCCAGGCATTGGAATTGAAACTGGAATTTATCACTATCACCACATCCTATGGGGACTGATTCTAATGACCGTAGGCGGCTTCATTGGACTGTACTGGGAAAGCCGTCGCGCCAAGGTGTTTGGGGCATTCTTCCTCGGTTTGGGGCTTGGACTTGCGGTTGATGAGGTTGGATTAATCCTCGTCACTGCAGATTCCGGATACTGGGACCCTATTACATATCCTATTATGATTATTGTAGCCCAACTTCTCTTTATCGCCTGGATGGCGGCCCGTCAACAAGGTCGTTAGGCCCATTCACATTCAGAAGGGTATCCGTAGCCATCTTGAAAGTGTACATTCGCCATTGGATTCGTGGATTATTTAAAGTATTTCACAACACAGCATTATGGAGAATTACTAAAACCGCAGGGGGGTTTGAATTTCGGAAGTGATTTGGTTACTGTTCTTCTTGAAGACTTTCCAAGCTCTCCAATACTACATCGCGTTGACCCTGACGAATCAGACTCCGAAGGAAGGTCCCTAGCACACCCACTTCACTTACTCCCAACCGTTGCATTGCATGCACTGAACGCCTCTCAAAGTCTTCAGCAGAAATACTGTGTGGGTCAGTACCAATGAATTCAACTAAACTAGACTCTGCTTTGGGTGTCACCACAACATCCTCGGGAGTTGGTTCAGGCTGGACGGGGGGAGAAACAACAACAGGTTCCGGTTCACCAACCGGTGGGGGTTCAACGGGAACAACAGGTTCCGGTTCATCTGCAGGACTTGAAGGTGTTTCAATCACAGGCTCTGTGTCCTCGCCAATTAAAGGAATGGGCTCAGGTTCTTCCTCAGGTTCGAATAAATCAGCTGTGGGTTCATCAACTGCTGTTAAAACTTTTTCTTCAGTCGGTGTTTGTGCTGGTTCTTCAGGTGGTGGAGGTACAACATCGGGTTCGGGTGCCACAGGAGCTGCGGGCTTCTCTGCTTCTTTAACTATCCCATACTCGGGTTTGGTTTGCATAATTGTAATTGCGACCTGGCGAAATGCATCTCCTACGTTCTCATCCATCTTCGCACTAGTCTCGATATATTGTAACCCAGCTTGGGCTGCAAAGGCTTCTGCTTCTTGACGCGACACAACTCGTTGATCAAGAAGATCTGTTTTATTACCAATCAAAATCCCAGGAATATTCCCTGAATTCTTCCGCGCCTCCTCAATCCAACCCGCTAAATGATCGAACGAAGCCCTATCTGTCACGCTAAACACGTAGATGACACCCGTAGATCCTTGATAAAATAGTGGACGTACGCCACCAAAATGGGGTTGTCCAGCTAGGTCCCAAATCTGCAATTTGACGACAACTTTCTCTAAGTCTACTGTTTTTACCGCGAAGGATGTGCCGATTGTCATCTTATAGGTGTCAGTGAAGGTGCCTTGGGTGTATCGGACAATAAGGCTTGTTTTTCCGACAGCTCCGTCTCCAGCGACGGGGACTTTGAAAATGAAACTGGGTTTAGTTGGCATACTCATAGGCAGTTTCTCCTCGTATGAGGTCAGTAGTACCGTAAGTATTTATTTTCTGTGTTGGCTTTTAACTCGATTGGTGGTTCTTGCGTTTTACTTCCTTCAAATGAAGGTCACGTAAGCTCAACGTATTCACTGGTTTTCTTCGTCATCAGTATAGTATGGATGGTTTTCGGGTGTCAAAACCACAATTATGGGCTGTGCGTTGGATTCCTTATTTTTTGATTCTGTCTTGGGTCGTCGTCGATAATATCCACAGCAACTCACACGACAGATGCAAGGAATGATTACAAATATGATTATACTAAGAATGATAATATACCCAAGAAGGTTGATGATTCCACTGTATGGGTTGGTAGGAGTGGGCGTTGTGGGTTCAAGTCTTTGATAGTGGATGATGTGGAGAGAGAAATAGAGAGTTACGGGTCCTGTGTTATTCAAGACACAGTACCATTGACTTTGGTGGGAAAGGTCCACAGTAGTATGGAGGCTATAGTTCACGGATTGATCGAGATGACAACCAGAAGATGAACCAGTTTGAAGCCATTGAAGGTATTGAAGTTCATCACAGATGAGAAATGTCGTGGGGTGGAAAACGAACCCACTGATTGTGAAATTGATACCCCACCGATCATTGGGTCCCCTTGTCGCATTGAAGGTCCATTTAGTATATCCAGGAAGGGGTTCGAAGTAGGTTTGGTATTCATCATTGATGCGAACCCATTGCTCATCTGTAGCGGAAAGCGGATGAATGAGTACGGATATAATCGCCATGAGAAGAAAGATACTAATTCGCAGAGATGATACCTTCATGAGGTTCACTTCTGCAGTGAGCGCGGAATTTGGTTTGCTTTTAACTGTTACGGTATCAGGAGTGGTTCCCCTGGCTCCCCCACTTCTCTCTCAGGACTAGAGTGATGTAATGAGTTTCTTAGATTATAGGCTAGTTGTCGACATCGATGACTGTGTCGTCATCAGGCAGATAGATTATGCGCCATTTGCGCGGATTAAGATACGGTCGTTGGGGGTCTAATGGAGGCTCACGTGTCATGATTAGTCACTCAGGTTATCATTCACAACGCCATCCTAAATAGGGTGAGAGAGTGGAGGCTAACTAAAGCGAGAGATTATAAACTTCCGGCATTAAAGAACACCCATCTGCATTGGATAGGAAGTAACTAAAGATGACCGTCAAGATCGCGCGTCAAATCATCCGTGACGCATTACGTGTACGAGATCAAGAACATGTATGGATACACACCTGGAACCACTCCCTTGAATTAGCAGAAGAGGTGGCTCAACAAGCACAACTGCATGGGGGAATAGTAACAATGAGTCTGATGACTGAATCGCTTCTCGCCCATAGTCTTAAGAAAGCCCCTCAAGAAGCTGTTATCACCCCACCCACGCATTGGCTCGCGGGAATCGCAAAATCTGATAGCCTAATCATTTTGGACGGTCCTAACGACCCAAGTATTTTCAAATCTGTCGATAAAGGAAAAGCCCTCAATATCACCAACCAAATCAATCAAGTTTTAAGCACAGCCTTTTCCAATCGGGTTCGAACACTATTTGTCCGAACCACAAGTTTTACAGAACAAGCAATGAAAATCTACAATTTAGATTATGGAAAAATCATGCAAGAAAGCAATCGATGTGCAGTAGCCAACCAATCTGCAATTCTTGAGTTGGGACACCGAATCGAATCGCTACTCAGAAAACATCGTGATATTCACTTAAGTTCCAGTGAAGGAACTGATCTACGGTTCCGAACTCAAGGAACCTCCATAATCGATGATGGCATCATAGATCAAGAAGACGTGAAAGGCAAAAACTTCCTCGCTCAATATCCTGCGGGGACTATCTCAATTCCAATCGACGCAAATAGTGCGGAAGGTTCGGTTGTGTTCAATTGGCCAAGATCATATCTTGGTGATGTAGTTCAAAATTTAAGATTGAATTTCAAGAAAGGGCAGGTCGTTAGTTTCCGTTCTTTGAAGGGAGAAAACACCATGGAACACGCCTTACGTGCTGGAACAGGTTTGAAAGATCATCTGACGCGACTTTCTTTCGGAATTAATCCGAATGCTTCTATACCTTTTGGACTCGCTATGGATGAATTAATTCCAGGCTCCATCACCCTTGGATTAGGTGACAATCGGTTCATTGGTGGTCGGCACCAAAGTAATCTTGCATACTCACATACTCTTAACGATGCAATTGTCAGTATTGGCCCTACTGCCGTAATTATGGATGGCAAAATCACTCTCTGATTCAATTGAAATTTCTTTTCATGTCGTTTCTTCAATAAGAATCAAGACAGCACCAATCGCAATCAGCAGACCAGGAATCCCCCATGCTCCGATTGCAATTACAATCCCTAAGAGGATGAGGAAGACAGCAGACCGGGCAGAATCTTCCTGGATGCGTTGCGGGAATCGGGTGAGGATATAATAGGAGATGAGTATCGTAGCTATGCTGGCCGAGACCAAAAGTATATCAAAGATATTTACAGCAAAGATGGGTGGTCCCAACCCAAGGATGATGATGTAAATCCAAAAAAGAAAGGAGACAAGACCTAGAACAAGTCCTAAAATTGCTCCGAATTTAATGAGATGGTTGGCTGCCTCAATAAGTTCCATGAGATGCTTCCCCTTTAAGGAATGCGTGTATTCATTTCATAAAGTGTGTGGTATTGTCAAAGAAAAATAGATGAGGAATCTAGCTTATTCAAAGCTAGTTCCTCGAGTTTTTCCCACTGGATTAAGCCTTCACATTTTCTTTGTCCAGAAATACCAAGATTCCTGCAATAAAAATGAGAAGACCGCCAAAAGCCACCCATGAAAGGATACCTAAGATAATCAGTGGAATTGCTGTAGCAGCGTAATTTGTCTCAAGCATTGGGACATATTTTCGCCACACAAGGAAAGCACAGATCAAGGCAATGACATCAAGAACGATATTAACCAGCCAGCCTCCAATGCTCACTAGCCAAAATGGACCTAGCCAAGGTAAGAAGAGTGCCATGTTAATACCATAGTAGACAATAGATAGCAATGAAATAATGATGGCGATGATAGCGCCCCAAAAGCTTAACAGTCTGACATAATTTTCATAAGCCAAAGTTTGTTTACCTCCTATACTGAGGTTCACATTTCATGTATTGATTCTTTAGAAAAGGCTTTCGTGTGTAGGAAAAAAGCGACTCTTGACGATGCTGGGATGCAAAATGATGAGAAATCCGCTACCCAAATAAATTTAATAACATACCGTGCGGTTGGAATACGATTCCCTGGTGAACTATTGCATGTCTTCCATATCCCATTATTATCGCCCACCTCGACGAGTTCCCAGCCGCGATTCCGAAGAAGAACCATCGACTCAACGCTCCCGAACCCGAGATATTATTATCCTTTTCATAGGATTAGTCATAGTTTGCCTAGTGTTGTTTGGCCTCAGTATTGTTTTGAGAAATCTGGGATTTCATAGTATGGCACTTGGACTCTCATTGTTTGCTACAATTCTGGTCTGGGTAACTGTCGGAGTTGGAGTTGCAGTTGCAATAACCTTCTATGTGATGCAATCATTCTTGAAACGTGAATTCAAAAAACGGTTCGATCGAATGGATCGAGAAAGGAATATCCAGTATCGTCGAATGATGGGACTTGATGAATCAGAGGAAAAGGATCAGTAACATTACATCAAATACCAAATTGTTTGGCGATATCATTTTCTTGCCAAAACGCATACGAATTAGCAAATTCCTGTTGGTTGTCTCTGATCATGCCCCAGATATTTTTCACCATTCGTTTTCCTGCAGAAGATAAACCAATCTTCTTTTTCTTTTCGAGAGTTTCAACTAACCGTCGACTCATTAAGCGAGTTTCCAATAGACCTTTCTTCCGTTGTTCCACTGCGTCACGTGACTTAACTAGGATTGAAATCGGATCGAGAACATGATACCCCCAAGATTCGAGAATCGCCGTTATATATTCAGAAACATCTAGAGCACCATAGCTACCGGCAGTCACCAATAGTGCAGCATACTTTCCGAACAATTGAGGTCGAAGACTCCATGGCCAGAATCGATCCAGTAAGCATTTCAAGCGACCCGGTGGACCCATCAAATATACTGGAGTTGCCAGTACAAATCCGGGGGCAAATAACATCGATTCCTGAAGGGTTAGAATATCATCTTTGACAATACACTCCCCTTTTGTTTCACACGTTAGACAGCCCCCGCACGCAGCAAAACTCATACTAGGAGTCATATATACTTCGGTTCGCACCTCAGCCCGTTTCAATTCCTCAATCAGTTCAGAGATGTACATGTAAGTTTCACCCTTTTCTCCTTGAGGACTTGCTAACAAGACTGGAAGACTAACCACGAATACGCCACCCACTCAAAACCTGCGTCTTTATTTCAATGGAAGAGTAAATTAGGATATATTCTTCACTTCACTTTAAGAGGTTGACGACTACAAAGTGCAAATGTAATTTCTGTTAAGAGGCATTTAATAGGAGGAACTACTGGAAAGAATACAGAGTGGTGCTGATGAATGAGCTCAGAAAATGATTTATTCCAACGTGCAGTTATCGCATTTAGCGATGAGGACTTTGAACGAGCCGAAGAATTGATTAAAGAGCTCCTTGATCTCGATTCGAAAAATGTTGATGGATGGAGTCTTCTAGCTAACATTCATCAGCAGCAAGGCGAAGACGACCAAGCAATCATAGCGGCAACTAAGGCAACTGAGCTTGCACCAGACAACATTCAAAACTGGAATAACTTGGGGTATCTTCATCTTCTTCAGAGTAACTGGACAGAAGGCGAACGCTGTTATACAAAAGCCGCAACCCTACCAGATCCCACACCAACCATATTTCTCAATCTTGCCTGGGCACTCATAGAACAAGGAAAACAGGACCAAGCGAAAGCACAACTCAGCAAAGCTCTAGAGCTCTCCTTAGAAGACACGCTTTATGATGACCTTGAAACCAATAAGCAATATGCGAAGCTCCGGCCCCTCTTCAAGCAATTGAAGAAATAACCACAACAAGTTTTGTTAAGGTTCTTCTTTAATAATAAAAAAACTGCCTGATGTTACTGTTTGACCAACACCGGGAATTTGACGTAACTGATTCACCACAAGTTCTCCAATTTCCTGAAGTGACGCACCGCGCGCCTTGAGAATAATGTCCCATTGACCTGCAACCACATGAACCTCTACAACATTCTTAAATCTCGCAATAGATCGGGCCACATCTTGTTGTGAAACATTATTCACAGGATTATAATTCACTAACACAAACGCAGTGACCGGTAATCCAATGCGATTATAATCTGGAATTGCTACAATTCGTTTGATTGTCTTGTTTGCTTTCAGACGATCAATCCGATGTTGCACCGTTGACCGTTTCATATGAAGTTTGTTAGCAATTTTGAGGACTGATTGGCTTGCATCACGTTGCAGTTCTTGGAGAATTTGTTGATCCTTTGAATCCATCATAATGAACAATATGTTAATATCTACTAATAATTCTTGTCATTATTTAGCAAAATGCTTATGCCGTTAGCAAAAAGCTAATATGCTTTGATCAACTCATACGCGATGGGTGCGTCATATTGGTAATGAAATCTATTCCGCATCGTCAGCTCTCAAGCCGAGTAGCCTCCGACGTGGAAAGTGGAGTAAAGTTTCGTTACCGCTCCATCCGTTCACCGAGAGCCCGAGCCATTCTCAAAATCCAACATGAATTATCTCGGGCTTGTCGTCGAGTTCTGGACAATCTTGGATTTCTCGAGGTCTTAGCTCCAATTATTGGACCTGTATCTGACCCTGGAATACGAGGAGCAGGAACAATTGAGGTGCCCTTCTATGGTGAGACCTATGTGCTGATGACAAGTATGATCTTGTATAAGCAGATGACAATGGCGAGTTTTCCCCGCATGTA
>JABXGS010000243.1 GCA_016550425.1 archaeon | reverse complement strand
GCAGATATTGCTTACTGGACGACTCTATCATTAGCAGAAAGCAACTATACAATGAACTGGCATCAAGTTACGAATTTGTCAATCCGTGTCTCACATCTAATCCCAAGTGGCCCGAATATCCAAGCGTTTTACAACTTCTCGGTCACCATCTTCAGCAACATCGTCGTGATATCAAACAGTACATGGGAAACGACAATTACATTAAATGGATCGGTTCCAGCCCCAGCCCCCCCAGGCGTCAGTTCAGGATTAGTAGAGTACCCGACATCCCAAGGACTCCCCGGATTCTTCCTCGACGATAATACTCTAAGCACCATCACAATTGGTTCGAACCAAATAATAGGAGGAAGCCTTTGGCAAACCGTGACCCACACAACGGTAATAGCCAGCGGTACTGAACAATTGTGCTACCGACTCTTTAACAGCAGTACAGCTCCAAACCAAATAATTGACACCACCTACGTTATTGATCACGATGTGGGAATTTACTATCAGGCTAATGAGACCACCGTAGTTACCATCGATTCCATTGCCACATCCTTGACTTATTACTATGAAGTCCTAAATACGACTGTCGCCTTAGTTCCGGCACCAAGTCCTTGGCCCATCATCATTGTCGCCGTGATTGCAGCCGTGATCCTAATTGTGGTTATTACATTATTAGTTCGTGCACTCTGGTTACGTCGAACGCAACGTTCACTTTAGCAGATCCGAGTACCAGATTGTTTCTAGATGGAATGCAGGCTTTAACAGATTCTTGAGAGTTTTCGAAATCGAGTGGAAACCCATTTATACGAACTTGTGAACATCAAAACGGGCTTGCTATGATACACCGACTGTATCATTTTCACAAAAGTGGACTAGTTCTCACGTCTGTCGGATTTGGACCGATGGAAGTGAAGGTGAGCCCTGAACTTGTCTCGGGATTTCTATCAGCCCTCCGAATGTTTGGCCAGGATCTTTTGGCAGATGATGTAACAACGATTGAAACGGGTAATTTCCAATTTGTATGGGACCTAGCGGACCCGGTACTAAGTGTAGCCCTTGCGGATCGAGAAGATGATGACGTTTCAATTATGGCTGTATTAAAAACTCTAAACGCGTTATTCCTTGACCGATATCAAAAGGAGCTTCGTAGTTGGACAGGAGAAGTCGCTCCATTTCGAGATTTCAATCCCGTTGCCAGAGAAGTTGTTCAAGATTATTTACCAACTTTTGAAAAACCCAAAAAAGAAATGGATCTCCGTCCTGCAATCATTCGCCTTTGGCGACGATTTGGACCAGGATTGGACATCCTCCTCTATGGTCTTCTTCGAGGAGCACCAATTCTGGTAGTGGGACGAAAAACACGGAACCAGTCAGTTATCCGGGCTCTTCAGACTATGCGACGTCGGCGAATTCCAGTGATGTATTTTGAAGATGCAGGAGCTGCCCTTCAAGTCCTGCAAGATCGCCCTGCGAATATGTCCTTTATTCTTAGCCTACCAAATCGAGCCTATGAAGAAACCTTCGCGGATTCTGCAACCATGGGACTCGTATATGTATGTTTACTCGTCGAAGAGCATATCGTGCTACCGGTGGGATTTGAAAGTCGGTCTTTGAAAATCGCCGATTCCGTCGCCCATTCTGAAAAAGTGTTGGGGGAAAGTGGTGCTGAGCTCCGAAAAGTCGCTGAAATGGCTTTTCTTACATTGCGCAATCGGATTGATGAAGTCGCTGAACTTCTCGCACAATCAGAAACCCTTCCCGATGATGAAGCATCAACCCTCCTACGGTTATCAAAGGAGGATTATAACATTTTCAAAGAATTAGCAGTAGAAGGGGGATATGTGCGGCGTGCCCGAAAAAGAACCGACTAATAATAGGGAACGAATCGAAGAAGCACGTACCTTGGAAATGATTCATGCGTTGCCTAAACGCTATTTTGAAATAATGAATACGGGCAGTGAATTAGCTAAGCATGGACGATTCGAAGCAGCTAGGGAGCAATTTGAGGAAGCACGTAAGGAAGTAGGGAAGATTCTTCAACAACTCCTAGAAATGCCGAAAGATCCCACAGCTCAAATGTGGCAATTCTTTGGCATTCTATGGGCGTTTAAACTCACTAAAAGTGTGTTTTATTGGTTTCTAGCGGAAAGCGAAATAGCGAAAACAGTAAAGCAGCGAAATGAGTTGCTGATGGCAGCTGTAGGTGCTCAACAAATTTGTGCTGATATGATACCTGCCTTCGAAAACCTGAACAGAACTTTCAAGGGAGCGGACTTGGATTTACTGCCAATGCTGGGTGAAGCAATCCGAAATTTCGAAGAACGACAACGAATATTGAAAAAGGCACTAGAGGAACAAGGTCTTAATTTTCGAATACCATAGGGGTTATTTTCGCAAAAAATCCCGATTTATATAGTTTAAAAGGTAAAGCAAGGCGACCCAAACCTTTTTAAAGAAGAAGGCGCCAAACCTCATTTCAGCGGCGTTTCTTCTTATTCTTAGTGTTGAGGAGAAGCCGTTTCTTCAAGTTGGAGGAAACCAAATTGGCCGTTGATAAAATTGTAAAGAAAGCCATAGCGGCAAAGGCCCACAAAATGGGTTTCAATGTTTCCGGTGATGCTTATCAAGCGATCGATGATGCTGTCGAGGCACTCATCACAAAGGCAACTCATCGGGCCAAAGCCAACAAGCGAAAAACGTTGATGGCTTACGACTTTTAGTTAATCTCACACTATTAACTAAATACATAGGACTGGGACAATCTTCGTCGGCGAGTGTGTTGCGGGGGATTGTCCTTTTCTCCTTTTTTTCTCATTTCGTGGGGACTCGTCTTAATTAGTACTAACGGAACTGGTTTCCTTGCGTCGTTGTTGAAAGTAGTGTGAAAGTGACACCCCGAAATAAGTACGTATAAGATGATAAAGAGCCAGAATAGCTCCGACAAAGCCGATTGCGCTAGCAGCAAAGTAGATGAAAGCCGAAGAAAGACTTGTTATGGTGAAGGAGCTTGGGTGTATTCCATAGAACTGGAGAATGAGAAGAATACCCAAGGCGGAAGGGGGGACCAACGGGACAATAAGCATCGGTACGAGAGCCGCGGAAATAAGCAGAATCGATAAGATAATGCTAATGATGGCGAGGGGAATGATGACTAAATCAAGGGGAATCCCCCTAAGCCCTGTAAGGATAAGGAGATTTTCATTGACGTTGATGATAAGGGTATACACGACAGTGGCCATGCATGTGCCTATGGCCCAGTTAAACAGGTAACGAACCCAGTTAGCCTGATTAGATTCGATGCCAAAAAGCGAGAGGAACGATTCGTTGTACTCGAAGAATCCGGGAATTCGGTGGCGGAAGAAAAGGAGGACAAGACTACAACCTGTCAAGATCATAGTTGTGATGATTATCCAGATCTGATGGAGAGCTAGGCTCATGTAGATTAACCTCTAATTCTTGGTTCATTTGATGAGATATGTTCTCTATAAGCTTACGTGTTGGGAATTTTTCAGTTTAAAGACAGAATACTGAACGCAAGCTGAATTTATAAGCGGTTATGCGAATTAGGAAGTAGTACAGCGGAGATTATTGGATATCGGAGGATCTGGTATGCCCTCAACGTTGCATTCACTCACAGGAATCTTGGAGAAATTGAATAAGACTGACCGTGTCAAAGCTAGTATCATTGCCACAGATGAAGGATTTGTCATTGCTTCAGCTGTGAGTCGTGGAGTCGATGAAAAAGTAGCGGCAGCAATGGGGAGTTATGTCTTTGATACGGCAGACCGAGCGCGAGACGAACTCAAGCTAGGAATGATTCGGGATATTACAATACGGTGTGAAAAAGGTACTTTAGTTTGTAAGTCTACTCTGCTGGAAGATGACCGACCTGTTGTACTAGCCGCTTTGGTTCCACGGAATACACGATTCTTTATTCGAGAAGTCAATAACGCTCTACGAAAAATCCGTGAAACCCTCCGCGAATTAGAAATCTAGCCTTGTGTATACCTGGGACTGTGGAAACGTTTGAGGTGATTATGTCTGGATTCTATGAATCACGAGGAACAAATCCTCTCATCGTTCAATGAGGGATCACAGCTTCGATCGCTATTGATAGCAACGAAAGGAGAAAGTTCCTTTCAAACTAGACAACTTCCCGATATGATTCAAAATTCGTCTTTTCTCCATTCATTAGAATCTGCACAGCTTCTTCAAAGAGAAAAAACCCAATGGATGTTCTCAGGATACTCTAAGGTTCGCGTAGCGATTCGAGCCCTCCAATTGGGGGAGCCAAATCGCCCAGTCCTTTCAGCTTTAACCTGGCAAGAATTCGAACAATTCGTTGCACGAGTGCTAATATTTCACGAGTTCCATGTTTGTCATCGATTTCGTTTCTCTCGCAAGCGTCGGTATGAAATCGATATTGTTGCTGGTCGTCAACCTGTATTGTTTTCTATTGACTGTAAGCAGTATGGAGTGCGGTTAGGAAAAGCTACTAGTCTCCGAAATGCTGCGGAGGCTCAGAAGGAGCGTACTGAGGTTCTTGCAATGAATTTTGCGAAGTTTCAGGCAGATCTTGGTTGCCTAGATTGGACGGCACCCATCTTGATACCGATGCTGGTAACCATGCTTACTGAAGACATCCACTTTCATGAGCAGATCCCCATCGTGCCTGCTGCACTCTTAAACGCCTTTCTTCTCAACTTTGAAAAGCAGATAGACCAGGTATATGCCATTCGACCGAGTTTTGGTCACCAAACGCGCCTTATCTAAGAAGCCGTGGGTCACCTCCATTTTTTGCAATAGAACAGTTGAGAGTCCACAGAAAATCCTCAAGAAGCACCAACATCTGGTCAAGATTATCATGTGATCCAGATGAAAGAATTGAACCACTCTCATTGATTATGGAATGCCCCTCTTGGATAAGAAATCTATGAATATTTTCGAGATTTTGAAAAAGAGTTTTCAACATATCCAGCCGTTCTTGGTTGATTCGTTTTTCTCCGATTCCTCGCCCCGGTCCACGCCGTTTTAGTTTGGTCTCCAATTCACCCTGTTCGAATAAAAACGATTTGCCATTGAACTCTTTGGGTTTGTTCATTTTTTTCCTCCTAGAAATTAATTATCCTGTGAAGTGTAAACGTTCTGTTTCCTGTAGTTCTCGTTGTTGGGATTCGACATGATCAAAAGCTGTTGGAAAATACTCTCGGAACCATTGCCATTGCCCTAATTCGTAATTGAACGGGCAACGTTGGCGCACTTGATTCATAATGAAATCTTTAGCACCACTACCATAGAATACGGCTGCATCAAATTCATCTTGTTCAAGAAAAAGATGATCGAGTTCGCGTCCTACTTTGAGCGCTAAACCAGTAGGCAATCCAAAGGCAACAATGCATCCAGGAGTTGGATGATGGAATACTGATCCACCATACAGTGGCGCTTCCTTACAACCGGCTAGGAAGTTACGTACGAGCTCTTCTGTTCCTTCGAGGATGATGAATATTGTTTCATTAAGTCCCAGATGGTACATAGCCAAATCAGGTCTTTGAAAGAGAACCTGCTGCTTGAAGAGTGATTTTAGCTGTCGTCGGATGGAGTGGACGGATTCCCCAAGGAGCTGGGCTAAATCCTCAGCCGTTGTTTCAGGAGTTACATGGGCTAGCACCTGATAGGCAAGTGGATTTAATTCAGCGGCTTTGATGTTTGGATCATCATATTCGTAGATATAGGGTTGAGCCAGCACTTCTCCGTAACCTTCTCGGATTAAGACATCCCGCAAATAACGGATCCAAGCTACCCAACGAAATCGTTCGGCGACAGGAACCTCATCGCCATGGGCGAGATAACTTCGGAGGTTATATCCGTTGAACACGCCACTTAGCGGGTAGAAACGGTATCGGATTAGGTGACCAAGACTAACCAGCTCTTGAAGCCATTCTTGGAGCCGACGAATACGTAATCGTGGAAGAGTATAACTTAGGAGGTAGGGGGCCCCACTTCCACCAAACCTGTGAATCTTCCGAAGATAGGGACATAGCTCGATATACCGAGAGACACGACTACCTGGTGCAGGATATGCGAGAACTGCGACATGGTTCAATCGTATCCGAGGAAAATTTACCCGGTAGAACCGAGAGAGGAGAAGTTTTTCTCGAAAGTTTGTCATGTAACTACTAAGCGATCCTAGGGAATATGATGAGATTTGCTGGAGTTCTCGAAGAGAGGCGGTGGGATTCTCCTGGATAAGATGCAGAACCCGTAATTCATGCTCGTTTAATGGTGATGCATAATTCAACATAAAGGTCTCTAACAGATCAACATATTCGCGGGACGAGAGGGGGGTGATTGCAGGTTCAAGTTCATTAAAGAATGGAAGCACGCGTCCAAGAAATGTATCCTGGGTGACGCGATTAAAGAGTGGAAATGAAAATGGAGCGTTGTAAATGACATCGCCATAAAATCGCCGGGGAGAAACAACTTGCCATATTTTCAGGAGTTGATCATGCTCATTTTTGTTAGTATGTTGATGGGCACAAAGAAGACCTAGGTCACCACTTTCTGGAACCTCTTTGACAACCTGCGGTAGTAAGACGGTATACATTTCCCGGTAGCATACTGTGTCGAGAAGAAGAGGTCGTTGTATGAGTTGCGTTGCTATACGTAATTTTTTGTCTTCGTAGGTTCCACAGAACCCGGGATTTGTGAGAGCGTCATCGTCATAGAATTCTATTCGCGTTGGGAGGGGTGGGGTACGGTCTGTTAACTGGGTGATTTCAGCTTGGATTGTTTTCAAGCGTTTCCGAAGTTCTTGCCGGTAATGTCGGCGTTGGTTTTTACTAAGATTTTCTTTTGCCTTTTGTTGTGTGCGTGCTGTTGTCGCCAAGCGTTGATTCGCCCCCTGCTCGGCGGTAGCCCTTGAAAAAGAGAGAAAGCCGTTGTTTGTTATTTAAACTCCCCGAAGGGTAGAAGAAAAATGACCCTAAATGCCTAAAAATCCTTAATAGATTATAAGAAACGTTGAATTGGATTCCAAGTGCTTTAAAACCATTTTAGATTTAAATAAGACCATAATAGACGATTTTTTCAAGCGGAATTCTCAAAGACTAGCCTGTCTCCAGATAATTCTTTCATTTGAAAAAAACGAGTACCCATATTGCTATCAGGAATCGTCAGTTATGGGGGCGTACGGCGAGTTAATGGATGGACCTCACAAGTTCTATTTTTGCATGCAGTGCATTCAGAACTTTGATGAATCCAATATTGATCAAATCGTTGTATAAACTTGGCTACAAACTCAGAATTGTTTGTCCATGTGGCTTGTTCACCAATTCCGGATAACCCTTTCGCGGTAAAATTCGCACTACCTTCAAGGACTTCTGTTTCATCAACGATGAGGGATTTGATATGCATTTGAGCACACACCAAGATTTCTATGGCTGGGCTTTCTTGGAGGAGTTTTTCGACAGCTTCTTGGAAGTGCTTAGAAGCCGCACCAAATGCTTCGGGTTCGCGGATAATAATGCGGATTTTTACACCTTCGTTCGCTTTTGCGATTAGCCGATCTAGGAGGTTTACTTCACAGGAGTCCGTGCCAATGGCAATTGTTTTGACATCAGTCAGATTTTGGACCATAATTCGAATGCTTTGGGTTGCGCGTTCTAGCATTTCAACAAGTGTGCAAGCAATGGAAATTCCATTGAGTAGTTGGTGAAGTGTCGGCTCCATCGCTTCTGAGGTTTGCAAGACGGATTCGAGCTCCATCGATTCATCAGAGTCTTCTGTAGATGTGGTTTCTAGGACTGGTGATTCTTCTTCATTGACCGGTGGCGGGGGTAGCGGTTCTTTGTCTTCAAGGAAGAAACTGTCCAGCGCGTCAACCAGATGGACGGGTAGAGGTTCTTCACGTCTTAGAGCTTTGGTGATTTCCACCAGGGTCCGGGCTCGTTGATAGGCAAGCTTGGAAGAGGATCCAGAGGAGTGCTTGGCCATTTCGTTGAAGGCTTCTGCCGCGTTGAGGGCTGCATTGGATGCCCGTTGGAAATCGCCCTGACCCATAAATTTCCGAATGAGGAGCAGTGCCTCTTTAGCAACGCGGCCAAGCCGGGTAGTACTCACATGTATCCCCTTGATTATTTTTCAAGGTAGTTTAATATCGGAGCCATAAGAAGTTTAGCAACTGGATAAATATGTGATTTCAGAATTACGGAGAACTGGATGAGTTTAATGCTAACAGATATTTGGCAGATTCTTGCAGTGCAGATTGACACGTAGCTATCATAGAAGACATCCTTCGTCGGTAATGTCGCTTACCGATTTTCTGAGTTTGAATAGAGTTATGAGAGACTAGATTTCTACAACTTGATGGCGAGAAGTTCTGGAGGTATTGGTACCCAACGTTCGGATTTGAATACTCGGTTTTCGGACTGAATTTATTTTTTGTATAGATATTTTGCATTACCTTAAGAATACGACAAGAATAATCGCGCTTATGCCAAGTCCGCCCAAAAGACAGCTAAAGGTTGCAAAGGATTTTAAATTGAGGAGAGAGGGGAGGACGAGGAAAGGAATCGGAATCAGAATGGGGAGAAGAATTAGGGTCCATGAAGACGTGTAAGGTCTGAGTATAACGTGGAGGAGAAGAAAAGAGATGACAAAGACGGTGGAAAGGCAGAGGCTGTGCTTGAATCGAATCCACTTACCTTGAGGCGGAAAATGAGATAAATCGTTGATAGCGAGTTTGGAGATTTGTGGAGAGGGGATCCTGTTATCTTGGGTATTGAGTGGGTAACGCGTTGAATAAGAGGAATGATTGAAGTTAACAAGCACTAGAAGCTTTTGTGTGGATTTGGATTTTAAGTGGTTTCGATGTTGGCGATAAAGGCATATGGCAGTAAGTGTTTCAAGGAAGAAGATTAGTAGAACTGCAATTGTAAGACTAGTATATAAGCTAGAAATCAGTTGAATCACCTTGTTGGGTTTGAAAGAGGGTTGAATCCGAGAGCAGTCTGAAGAGCTGTTGGATGAGTTGGTGGTTTTCTCCTTGGAGAATGATGTGGAGTTCTTGACCATTCTTTTCCCAGGCGAGGACTATACGATCATTTGAATAGTATTTTGAGCTGGTTTTGGCTAGTCTTAACTTCTGGATTACTTGTGACAACTGTCGCTTTACTTGAGGGTTGATTGGCAGTTGTGTTCTTGTTTCCCCGGAGTTTGTACCCAATTGAATTTGCATTACCTGTTCATTTGAGGGAGTAGTTATTGGAGGCGCGGATGCTTCTGACGGTGTTTGTTTTTGGGAGCGTTTTGCGTTTCTCAACCAGAAAATTCCAAGAATACAGAGTCCACATAGGAAAATGGGTGGGAGGAAGGTAATGACGAGATTGACAATGGCGTAGCCAACAAATAGTGTATTTTCGATAGTGAGGATTTGTTGATTCATTGTGAGGAGTGTGAGAGACAGCTGACGGAATCCTGTGTCTATGACCGTTTGGGGCATATATTGAATGAGGAATGTAATGGATCGAGTCTCGTTGCTTTGAATAATGACTTGGGTGGCTCCTACGAAGTTGGGATTAGCAACGATTTCAAATGCCCTACCCTGAGACCCAAGGTTTGTTAGATTCACTGTTAAAGGAAAGGGTTGATTCTGTAAGGTATTATCTGGAAGCTCGATGATAGTGAGTATGAAAGCCGTCTGTACCTGCAATGGGAATTGGTCGGTAAATAAGAGGAGGGGAGAAGCGTGTATGAATAGGGTGAGGTTGTAGGTTTGAGGGGGACAGTTGGGAAGGATTTCAAGGTTTAGATGAATGAAGTTTTCACCAGGTATGAGAAGTAGATTTGGTTTGAAGACGCCCCCTACTTCTTCTGCAAAGAGACTGAGATTGATGTAAGCTGATGTGTCCCAAGATGAATTGATGAAGCAAGTAACTGAGAGACGCTCTCCCTGCTTGATGGAATGAGGATATTGTAAGGTGGCTGAACAGACAGATAATGGCGTGAGAGTATAGAAGGATTCTAATCCAGATGTCGATTGTGCCTTAACATCATATTGTGTGGGTGCCTTAAGGAAGAGTTCAAGTTGTGCAATCCCCGTTTCATTAGTAATTAGGCGATATTCCTCTGAGGATCCAAGAACCGTGATGTTGAGTCGAATTGCCTCATTGGGGTGTCCTGTCCAGT
>JABXGS010000242.1 GCA_016550425.1 archaeon | reverse complement strand
TCCATCGCCCCCTCCATCTACGGCCTCACCGACATCAAAGAAGCCGTCTGCCTCCTCCTCTTCGGCGGCGTCAGCAAAGTCCTCTCCGACGGCGTCAAAATCCGCGGCGACTCCAACATCCTCCTCGTAGGCGATCCCGGAACCGCTAAGAGTATCCATGGTACTGAACGAATATATGTTGGGTATCAGAAAAAAAACCATATTCAATGGAATACAGAGCCGATCGGTTCCTTCGTTGATAAACAGATGACTGACTTTTCAGATGACATTATCGAAAACGGTCATACTGAAATTCTTTCTTTACCCGAATCTATTTCTATTTTCACCCAGGCTATGGATCCATTCTCATTAAAGATACGAAGATCAAAAGTCTATGAGGTTAGCCGTCATCAATCATCCAAACTCGTTAGGATTAACACTCGTTCTGGAAGAAGTGTGATAGCAACTCCTGATCACTCATTTACAACAATTCTCAATGGTCGCTTAGAAGTACTGAAAGCCAACGAACTTAAACCGGGTACTTATTTGCCTGTGGCAAGAAGAACGAATTTAGAAAGTGGCAACTCGATCATTGATTTTGGCATGGAATTTCCAAATGATCAACTGGTTTACACGGATATAATTACTAATCAAATTGAACAAGTAAAGACTGGTGTAATAAGCGCTAGAGAGGCAGCTGCACATTCAAATGTTACACCCAACACGATGGGTGCAATAATCCATAATCAGATATCTTTGCCTGAAGGTTCGTGGCTCCGGTGTAAGCGTGATAATAGTTGGTTTCCAAAAACAATCGAGCTAGGAGAACCCATAGGTCGGATAATTGGACTTTATCTAGCAGAAGGAAATGTTGAGAAACCCTCGATCAAGTTTTCGAATCTTAATAAAATGATAAACAGCACTCTTGAAAATGATCTCAAGTCTACATTTGGTAAAGCCTCACCTTTCGAAGAGGGTGTTTTCCTTTGCCAATCGAGTATAGCACAATGGTTCAAAGAAAAATTCGGATCCGGAGCGAGAGAAAAACGAATTCCAGAGGAGTTTCTAAATTCTCCCTACTCATTCAAATGTGCCTTACTATCTGGATATTTTTCTGGCGATGGTACAATCTCTAAACATAGCACTTCCATCTCAGCTACAACTGTCAGTAGGAAATTAGCGTATCAAATTAGCGACTTGTTGGCTACTATAGGTATTTTTGCTACCATCAAAGAAAGAACTATTACCAAAGGGCCCTATCGGGAAAGGATTTACTATCAGATTAGAATTCAATCAGAAGATATTCTCCAATTCAACAAACATATACACCTTATTTCGAAATCTAAACAAAAGGCACTTGATGATTTAGTGGAGACACTTCACAACCGACGTCGTTATCAATTGAAAGATATTGTGCCAAACTTTGGACGGCTTCTTAATGATGCTTACAAAGAGCTTCGAATTAAAAGTCGAAGAGGAACTTGGACTCGTGAGTTTCTAGGTGAATTACGAGGTAAGACCCACCGACAACGCATTGGACGAAAATATCTGCAAAGCGTCGTTTCAAAACTATCAACCTTAAGCTCCATTCAATCTCCCACACTCACTTGGTTGCACACGTTAGCTTATTCAGATCTCTTCTGGGACCCGATTACAAGCATCGAGAAAATCACCCAGCCTACAGCCGTCTATGACATCGCTACCTCTGATGGTCACTTCGTCCTCGCACACGGAAACCTCGTCGTCCACAACAGCCAACTCCTCAAATACGTAGCCCAAATCGCCCCAAGAGGTCTTTACACCTCAGGGAAGGGAAGTACTGCCGCAGGGCTAACTGCCGCTGTACTTAGGGATCCCGACACTGAAGGATTTGCCCTTGAAGCCGGTGCCCTTGTTCTAGCTGATCGCGGAACGGCATGTATCGACGAGTTCGATAAGATGCGGCCACAAGACCGAACCGCAATCCACGAGGCCATGGAACAGCACAGCTTTCATCCTTCTTTTGAGGTTATGTTCTCGTCAGGTGAAAAGCAAAAGATTGGTGATTTTGTTGATGGTTTATTTGAGACTAGGGCTAATAGGAAGGTTGAGGGGGTAAATTGTGAGATTATCCCTATTGATGAATCAGACGTTGAGCTTTTCACTACTGATTTTAATCATGTGTTTCAGACAAGGATTAATCGGGTTAGTCGTCATCATGCACCTGATTATTTCATTAGACTGCGGTATTCTAATGGTAGAGAAATATTAGTGACTCCTGAACATCCTGTCTTTGTATTTGCTAATCGTGGTATAAGGGATGTGCCCGCTGAAGAAATCCAAGTAGGGTCTCTTGTACCGGCTCCAAGAAAGTTAGATTTTCCTAGAGCGGATTATGTTTTAGAAACTGATATCGCCAAAGGAAGAAAATTTGTAAAATTACCCAATAGGATGTGTGTTGCACTTGCAACATTTTTAGGTTATTACGTTTCAGAGGGGTATTGCTATAAAGGATCCACTTACGAGGTTGGTTTATCCAACACTAACGTTGACGTTATTCAGCGTATGAAACGGACAATTTCTAATAGTTTTGGGATAGAGCCCCTTGATTATACAATAAAGAATCGTACATTACGCATTGTGTCGAAGTCTTTGTTTAATTATCTCGTTCGGAATTTTTCGGAGCTAATGAAGATATCAAGTGAAAAGCGTATTCCCTACCAAATATTCGGGTCCAGTAAGGAGATTAAACTCGCTTTTTTGAGGGCTGCATTTGAGGGCGATGGTGCAGTTGAGTCAGAGTCGGTTGCATATTCCACTTCTTCGGAAGGTTTAGCGGGAGATTATCAGGATTTGCTGTTGAGTCTTGGGATTCACACAAGGATTGTTTCGGAGGATTATCTGACGCGTAAAAGCAAGGATGCAAAGACAAGGTATAAGGTGTATATTCGAGGACCTTTTATTGCTGATTTTGCGGAACTAGTTGTTCCGGAGCTAAGTCAGTCACATACACATCTGAGGTGGCTGGTTGAAAGAAGTAAGAATTTTGATAGGAACTACGATGTTCTACCAGCTGAGGTAAGGGAAATACTGATAGAGTGTCTAAGATATGTTGAAGTCTCCTATAAATACCCTTTAAGAAAAAAGTATGCGATAACAAGGAAGGTCGTAAATAGATTTACGAAAATGATACAGAATCGTCTCGATGTAATTGAGGCTAGAAATTCTGGTACTGATGCTTTGCCCAAGTTGATACAACAACACAAATATTTGCATACAACAATATCGCCGGTGGTCGAAGGGGGAGAGACTATTGCTCATTTCACTGAGAGTAATGCAGACATCTCCGAAAGTCACAAAGAAATTCAGTCATGGGATCCCTTATCGGTTCTACAAGAGCTCGATGATGTAAAGGAAATGCTCCGCCTAATTAAGCGTTTGATGCGGTTCAGGTGGTTAAGAGTAGTAGAAGTAGAGAAAATCAGGAACGAAGGTGCATCCAAAACAGACTGGGTCTATGACATCACAGTTATTCCTACTAAGACCTTTATCAGTCAGGGGCTTTTACTTCATAATACGGTATCGATTGCAAAGGCGGGGATTGTGGCGACGCTGAATGCGCGAACGGCTATTCTGGCGGCGGCGAATCCGAATCTTGGGCGTTATGTGCCTGAACGTTCTTTTGCGGAAAATGTGAATCTCCCTGTAACTCTTCTGTCGCGGTTCGATCTTATCTTCACCTTGACTGATTTACCGGAAGCGGAGCGTGATGAGCGAACCGCTGAGCATATCATAGCGTTGCATAAGAAGAAGGGTCAGACTAAGGATCCACCTATCCGCGCGGATTTACTGCGTAAGTACATCGCGTATGCTCGGCGAAGTATTTCTCCGGCTTTAACGGATGAGGCGCTCAATGTCATCAAAGATTTTTATCTGGGTATGCGCAAATCGGGAGAACGTGAGAATGCACCGGTGCCAATTACGGCGCGTCAATTAGAGTCTCTCATCCGACTGACGGAGGCTCATGCTAAAATGGCGCTCCGCGATAAGGTGTTAGCTGAAGACGCCCAAGCCTCAGTTCGTCTGGTCCAAGTCTCGTTACAACAAGTAGGATTTGATAGTGAAACCGGTCAATACGACATCGACAATATCATGATTGGACGGGCCAAATCGCAACGGGATAAACTCCAAGCGATTCTCACAATGATACGTGAACTCGAAAAAGAAACCCCCAGCGGTGTTACTATGGAAAAGTTAGAGGAACGGGCTGAACTTGACGGAATCTCCGCTGCCTTTGTCCGACAAGCGGTGGTTCAATTGCGAGACAAAGACGGGTTAATCTTCGAGCCGCGTCCCGGACGTCTAAAGTATATCAAAGGCGCCTAACCAATAGGTGGGAACAAGCCATAAAGCGAATAACCAGCCTACCCCTCGAAAAACCCATTAAAAACTATTTCAAAGAGAAAGGCATTACGACACTCTATCCTCCTCAAGAGGCTGCTTTTAAAACTGGAATTCTCGAAGGAAAAAACATCGTTTTGGCCATTCCGACAGCTTCTGGAAAAACGCTCATTGCCGAATTATGTATGTTGAAAGCAATTTTGGAACGAGGAAGCAAGGCCCTATACCTTTGCCCGCTACGAGCCTTAGCCTCAGAGAAATTTGACGAGTTTCGTTCTTATTCGAAATTAGGGGTGAACGTGGGAATCACCACCGGCGATTACGATACAATCGAAGAAAAATACAGAGATTACGATCTTCTTATCTGTACAAATGAACGCGCCGATTCACTCCTCCGGCATCGCGCAAAATGGATGGCTGAAATCGGGGTTATTGTAGCAGATGAAGTTCATCTCATTAACGATCCGAGTCGAGGTCCCACACTCGAAGTAGTACTTGCTAGATTACGCCAAATTACGCCCAACGCCCAAATCCTTGCCTTAAGTGCCACTGTTGATAATGCAGGCGAAATTGCTGAGTGGCTTGAAGGTGAAGCGGTAGTAAGCGAGTGGCGTCCAGTTACTTTGCATGAGGGGGTTTATCAGGATGGACGCGTAGTTTTCGCTCAAGGTAACGAGACGGACTACACACCCGTTACTTCATTTCCAATCGGAGATATCACTCGCCAAGTCCTGAAAAAGAAAGGACAACTTCTTACATTTCTAAATGCTCGACGCTCAGCAGTAAGAACCGCCCAAAAACTCAGTTCAATCACTGCTCCACGATTGACAAAAACTGAACAAACGCAGTTAACACAACTAGCTGAAACCCTCCTTCAACTAGGAGAAGTCACACAAGTTACCGACACCCTTGCCAGACTTCTCCGGGCCGGCGTCGCCTTTCACCATGCAGGACTACGCTATTCAGAACGCAAACTCATAGAAGAAGCCTTTCGCAATAACCTCATCAAGGTTTTATGTGCTACTCCGACTTTGGCGAGTGGCGTCAATTTGCCAGCCAGAGTTGTTGTTATCAGGGATTATAGACGGTTCGATAGAATTGAAGGGTATCAACCAATTCCTGTTTTAGAATACAAACAAATGGCGGGACGGGCAGGGCGACCAAAATATGATACCACTGGAACAGCTATTCTCATTTCACGTAATGAGGACGAACGTAATTTTCTCTTAGATTACTATATTCTTGGGACGCCTGAGAATATTATTTCAAAGTTAGCGAGTGAAGCTGCCCTTCGTAGCCATGTTCTTTCCACAATTGCCATGAGATATGCCTCAGATAAAGCGGGTATCATGGATTTCATAGGCCAAACTTTCTTTGGACATCAACGGGACCCCGATGAAGTCGAATACATGATTGATTTAATTGTCAAATTCCTCAAAGACGAAAATCTCCTAGCACAACGAGGAACACGATTATCTGCTACACCCTTTGGAAGGCGAGTATCTCAGCTCTATATCGATCCCAAATCCGCTGTTGTAATCCGTGACGGTCTTGCCAAGGCAATGAAGCAATATAACAACACCACCGATCTTTCCTTCCTACACCTCATCTGCCACACACCAGATATGGCAAATCTCTATCTTCGACGAGGAGAAGATGAACGATTTCACGATTATGTCATCGAACATATCGACGAATTTCTCACCCCTGTTCCTGATCCTCGCTACCATAAAGAACGATATGAATTCTTTTTAGCGGAAGTGAAAACCGCCCTTCTCGTGAAAGCATGGATAGAAGAACTTCCTGAGGATCAAATTGTCAACCAATTTAAAATTGGGTCAGGTGACCTTCTCCGATTAGTAGACACCCAGAAGTGGTTGATTTATGCGTGCCGTGAACTAGCGCCAATCTTCAAGTATCAAACAGTAGTTCCAGACCTTGAGGAACTGGAGCTTCGCGTGAGATACGGAGTAAGACGGGAACTAACTGAGTTAGTTGACCTTCAAGGCATTGGTCGAGTCCGCGCTCGATTCCTCTTTCGATCTGGATTTATTTCGAAGAACCGAATACGTGATGCACCAGTTAGCCAACTAGCAGCTGTTCCTTCTATTGGGTCACAAATCGCTGTATCAATCAAGCAACAATGTGGTGGCGTAATCAATCCAGAAGAAGAACAATCATTAAAGGATGCGCGACGGCAAAGTACCAGACAAACCCAACTAACATTGGATTAATACATCCAATTGCTCATGAGGTTACAAATTTGCCGACTGGTTTATTCTATCATCCAGCCTTCCTGGAACACGATATGGGCTTCAGCCACCCTGAACGACCTGAACGCCTGAGTGCAGTCATGAACTTTTTGGAAGAAAAAAAGGTATTCAAAACTGGCTCTATCGTGTTGAACAAACCCCAAGCTATCCAACTATCCGATTTAGAGAGAGTACATCCGAAAGAATACATTGATCTTATCCAAAATGCATCAGAACGAGAAGCCCGATTAGACGCTGACACCCGCACCTCAAAAGGATCCTATACTGCTGCAATCTTAGCAGCCGGTGCAGGAATTAATGCTTGGGAAGAGATTCAAACAGGAAATTTGGACAACGCCTTCGCTTTAGTACGTCCGCCAGGCCACCACGCAAACGAACAATCTGCCCGCGGCTTCTGTTTATTCAACAATATCTCCGTTCTCGCCCGTTATATCACTGCAAACATACCAGACAGTCGCATATTAATTCTTGATATCGATGCTCACCACGGAAATGGGACCCAAGAAATCCATTATGCAGAATCTGATGTTCTCTATCTAGGCTTTCACCAAGACGGGCGTACGTTATATCCCGGATATTCAGGTTATCCAGATGAACTTGGCGAGGGTTCTGGTAAAGGTTACAATGTGAATCTCCCGTTACCCCCAGGAACTACTGGTGAATCATTTTTACAGGGACTCTCTGTACTTTTTCCATCTTTAACTGAACAATTCCAACCCACTGCAATCTTGGTCTCTGCAGGATACGATGCACACTTTCGTGACTACCTCACTGGTCTTCAATTCAGTGCGACTGCATATCTTAAAGCTGCACAATTAATCACGAAGGTGGCGAAAAAATATTGTGACGGAAAAGTAATCATGTTTCTTGAAGGTGGATATGACTTGCAGGCTTTGGAAGAGTCAATATTCAATACATTGGTTGCAATGAGTGGTCAGGGAGAACCAATCCAGGAAAAAGGGCCTGATGAGGATTCTCGTATCTCCAAATACATAAACACGCTTCTCAATGAAACTAAAAATCTTCTAAAACCTTGGTGGAAATTCAATAAATAAAATAGTGGGATGATGGTGGGCCGGCCGCGATTTGAACGCGGGATCACCTGAAAGGGGATTACTACACCATGTAGTAATCACGCCCCAGGCAGGCATCATACCAATCTAGCCAAAGGCAGTTGCCGGTCGGAATCTAGACCACCGGCCCATGAACTTGACTCATAAATCAATTTGCCCTTATAACTGCTTTTCCTCATCAGTTGCTGGTCTTGAAAGATATCCTTCAGAAATATACCAATCCATGGTTCTTCGAAAGGCTTCTGCCATTGTCATACTCGGCTTCCAACCCAAAACACGCTTTGCTTTCTCATTCGAATACCAACGGTCCTGGTTCATAGCATCCACCGTTTTCGCATGCCACAGATATGTCCGTTTTTCTCGATGCTTGAAGAAACCAATCAAACCGACACCAATTTTGCCTAAAATAACCGGAACCTTTCTCTTAGGTGGGTCTACTCCTAAATACTCAGCAACGAACTGAAAAAGTTCCTCATAAGTGAAGACATCATCAGTACAAAGAAGAAAGGTATCATTTACTCCTTTCTTTGTTTTCAATGCAGAAAGGAATCCCTCAACCAAATCATCAACATGCATGAACATGATATGTTTTTGACCATCCCCAGGAATCATCGAGATTCGTTTGTTCGCTACCGCCTCATAGGTTTCAAAACCTAAGTAAAACTCTCCTGGCCCCGTGATGCCCACAGGCCGAAGGATGATGTAATCAAATCCAGCAGCTTTAGCGCCTTCTCTTACTTCATTTTCAGCCAAAATCTTACTCTTACCGTATTCATACATCGGATTAAGCTCAGTTTCCTCTGTTGCTGGTGGACTATCCACAACCCCTGTTGTTTCGCTAGTGGAGCAATAGATGAAACGCTTCACAACGGTCTTTTCACAAGCCTTGATCAGATTGCGTGTTCCTTCCACATTTACTTGGTAGAGAAGATCGATATCTTTTGGATAGAAATCAAAAAGGGCCGCTAGATGAAATACAATTTCAGTTTCCTTAACGGCCTTTTCTAAGGAATTTGGATCAAGAAGGTCTCCTTCTACTAATTGGATTTCTCGAGGCAAGCCTTGCACATCGCTGGTTTTTCTGACTAACGCTTTGACCTCGTGTTTTTCCTTTACAAGCCTGGATACGAGATTTCGCCCGATAAATCCGGTTGCTCCCGTAACAAGAATTTTCAAACGAATACACCTCGCATTTTAATTGGCTTCATCTAAGTTGTTTACTGTTAAATCTTCATAAATGGGTCCTTTGGGAGTAAGCGTGCTCATTTTCAATTTAATAGCTTTGGCATAAAATTTACCAAACTCATAGTTCGAGTATTGGCGAACTAATTCCATCAGCTGCTCACGATTTAATCCACTACGGACTCTCACAACGGTTAGGTGTGGAGAGTACTTTCTTTTTTCTGAAGGAAATCTATTTGCTCGAAGTTCTCTTCCTAAATATTTCTGATGTTGAATGATTTGTTCTGCTCCTTTATTGCAGCCTATCCAAATCACACGTGGTCTCTGAGGGCGAAAACAACCCAGACCCGCAAGTTCAACATCAAAAATGTTTCCTTCTACCTTCTGAACAATATCCGCAACGTCTGGCACTCTTTCTTCGGCGACGTTTCCAAGAAAATGAAGTGTAAAATGGAGATTTTGTGGTTCAACGAGTTTTAATTTTGCTCCGCTAGAGAGTAGTTCTTGCTGAATTTTTGTAATCTGGCGAATTATGTTCGCATCGTCAACTTCGATTGCAATGAAGCACCGGATCTCAGTCATGTCTCATCAGTCCTTCTTTCTATCGATAAATCAGCAGGAAACTTTATATCATTCTCCATTCCCAAAGGCGAACAGCTCGCTTCTGGGAGGCATCGATTGGTTGAAGACTAAGAAATCATCTCGTTCTCGTAAACCGCTTGCGGAGCTATCACGAACAACAGGTGACCCTCTCACCGAAACAATCATTCCCGCCCGTGAAGTTACTTTGCGACCCGCAGGATACCCCCTTGAAGTTAACAGTACTCCTGCTATTCCTTTGCTCCGTATTCCGGATGAAAAGCTCTTTAACGCATATGCGGTCGACCAATGGCAAGGAATCAGAGTAAAACCGGCTGATTATCTATTTGACCAGCTACTCCTTCCCGATTTCGCTTTTGAAGTTGTATCAGTGATTCCTCAAGAAGCTCATATCGTTTCTGATACGAAAATACGACTAATTGAACCTCCCGATATAGTTCCAACAAAAGGTCGCAAAATTGGGTTTGATGATGTTATTGGTCACGAGAATGCTAAAGCCAAATGCCTTATTATCCAAAAATACATCGCTGACCCTACTCGGTTCGCGGAGTGGGCCCCTCGTCGGGTTTTATTTTATGGTCCACCTGGAACTGGAAAAACCATGTTAGCTCGGGCTCTAGCTTGGGAAACGCAAACGGAATTTGCTTACGTAAAAGCCACCTCGCTCATCGGACAGCACGTCGGCGCAGGGGCTGACAAGGTAAACAAACTTTTCGAAGACATCGTACGAAAGAAGCCGTGCATCGTCTTTATTGATGAAATCGACTCTATTGGTCTTGATCGAGGATTCCAGTCTGTCCGTGGAGATGTGACTGAGGTAGTGAACTCTCTTATCTCCCAGTTCGATTTGATCGAGGATCAAGAAGGCGTTGTTGTAATTGCAGCCACCAATAGTCGTGATTTCTTAGACCCTGCTTTAAGAAGTCGATTCGAGGAAGAAATTAATTTTCCACTCCCTAATCTCAGTGATAGACTCGAAATCTTACGAAAATATTCCTCTAGTCTTCCCATGCCCATTAACGCAGATTTGGAATCTATTGCTCGACGCACTGAAGGTTATTCCGGGCGCGATTTGAAAGATCGGGTCTTAAAGGGTGCTCTTCACCACGCTCTTTCCAAAGGACTTTCGACCCTTGATGAATCAACCTTTCAACATGTGGAAATTCTTCAAACTTCAAAAGATAAGCGTTTGTATAAGTAGTCTTGTACTATGAATTGTGGTTACGTTGCCCGTAGAAAAAATCGTCATATTTTGTGGAATGCCCGGTTCAGGTAAATCCATCGGTGCAACTGTAGCTAAAAATCTTGGAATACCAGTTTTCGTAATGGGTGATGTTGTCCGAGAAGAAGTAACCCGACACAAACTTCCTCATAGTCCCCAGACTCTTGGTCGAATAATGATAGAACTCCGCGAAAAATTCGGACCTGCAATAATAGCAAAACGAATAATTAACAAATTTTCAAACGTAGCAGGAAAGAATTTGGTTATTGACGGGGCAAGAAGCGAAGCAGAAATCAAAGCATTTCAAGATGCAGTAGATCATGTACTCGTTGTGGCGGTTCACGCTTCTCCGCAAATCCGTTTTCAACGTCTTAGTCAACGTGGTCGTGAAGACGATTCATTAACACGTGAAACCTTCAGACAAAGAGATACCCGAGAACTAGATGTTGGATTAGGACGAATCATTGCACAGGCAGATATAATGATTGTAAATGAAGGCAAATACAACAAACTCAAATCACGGGTACGCCAAGTTCTCGTAGAGGAATTTAATATCGAGTAAAGAGGGAGGCTTCACCTATTATTACCATTACATTATGGGCCGATGTTAAACAAACCGAGAATCCCGAAACGCTTCGGAAAGCATTCAAAAATTTGTGTGCACCCGTTAATTGTGAAATTAAACAAGATCCCGAGTTCGGAACAGTTCTAATCGGAAAAGCCACTGGTCCCGAATCCATTGCCATATTAGCGAAGAAGTTCCGAGAACAACGGATTCTTGAAGCCGTGAGACAACGATTGCTCAAATCGATGCACAATAAGTCAGTTGTCTTTGGTATGCAACGCCAAGCCGCGGTCGTAAATCGGTTTCACTTGTGTGATTTAGACGACTATTCTGCGATGGGTCCGATACGGGTTGAAATTCAAGCCACTAACATCCAGGATGTTATTGATTATATTAGCCCCCCCACTGTCAAGGGAAAACCCCAATTAAGAAAAAATCTTCAACTCAAATGATAGTTCTGTCATTCAATCGTTGAAGGATTGAGCTCAATATATTCCAAATCTTTGGGAACAGAAGTTTGAAGAAAAATCGCCAGTGCTTCTTTTTCATGTTCCTCCATCATTGCATATCGTGGGCTAGCATGTATCAATACCAATTGCTTCACTTTAGCTTGAACAGCTATTTCAGCAGCTTGTGCGGCTGTGGAGTGCTGATATTTCAGTGCATTCTCTCGGTGAGCGGATGTAAACGTTGCATCGTGAATTAGAAGATCAGCATTCTTAGCTGCCTTAACTAAACGCGGGTTTGGCGCGGTATCTCCTGAAAACACAATTCGAACTCCCTTTCGCACGGCTCCCAACACATCTTCAGGACGAATAAGCTTTCCCTCTGGAGTTTCTATTGGCTGCCCCTGGAAAAGCTGTTTACGAACAGGCCCCGCTGGTACCCCTAGCTGTTTAGCTTTTCGTGCATCGAATTTTCCCGGAATATCTGCCATTTGAAGAATAAAAGAAAGAGATGGAACTCCATGAAGAGCAGGTAAGCATTCTACGGAGTATAGTGCCTGCCCTGAGACAATACCTTCCTTCACATCCTCAACCGTCAATTGAAATTCAAGATGGGTATGAGTCCATTCTAAGACGGTTTCTGTGAATTCCTTGGTACCAACAGGTCCATAAACATTCAGAGGTTTTGTTCGATTAAGCATCGTCATTGTCGAAATAAGCCCTGGTAATCCCAAAACATGGTCACCATGGAGATGGGTGATGAATATTTCCCTTATCCGCTGTAAGCTAAGTCCTGCCCTTTGCAGTTGAAGCTGTGTTCCTTCACCGCAATCAAATAACAGGAGCTTCCCTTGAAAATAGATAGCTATCGATGGTGAAGCTCGAGTGATGGAAGGGATTCCTCCTCCCACACCCAAGAAATGTACTCGCACAAGATTTTTGGTCATCTCATTTTCGCTCCAACACTACGATATGGCGACGTAGGCTTCGATGAATCCGCATAGTATGAGTCTCTTTAATGATGAAGCTATTAGATGGGACCATATTCTCATTGAAATATTCTAAGGGCAGAGCAAAACACAGATAGCCCCCTGATTTTAGGATTTGAGCAAGTGCTTCTAAACTTGCTTCGATTAGGTTGCTAATAATAGCACCTTTAGCCGAACTCGATCGGCCATAGGGCGGATCAGTAGCAATTGCCTCAATTTTCTCGTTGCATAATGGTGGTTTCCGTGCATCGGCTAAGCAACCATGAAAGGGTATATTGAAATGGGTAAGATTCCTTTGGCTTCCGGTCACCATTGAACTATCAATGTCTAAGCCAACCGGAATGCAACCAATTTCTGCAGCTTCAAGAAGAAGGCCTCCTGTTCCCGAGAAGGGATCAATGAAAAGTCTTCCAGGTCTTGCTCGGCTAAGATTCACTAGAACTCTGGCAATTTTTGGGTGAATGGCACTAGGCACAAAAAACGGGCGAAATGGGCTGCGCCTCTTTGAAAAGCTTGTACGATTTCGTGAAGCTAAAAGAGGGCCAAAATAGAATGTATCTCCATAAATTACACCGAAAAATAACACATCTGGTGCTGTTAAGGAAATCTCGACGTCCCCTTTCATCGCGCGCCATATTACCGAACCAATTTTACCCTGCAAGTCATCGACATCAAATTCAGAGGGTTCACGCTTAATTCGGGTAACCTTCACCCCAAATAGACTATTCGGACGAATCCAATTGCTAAAATTGATTTGTTGAAGCGAATTAAGAATAGCCGTCTCTTCAGATGGTGATTCAAATGCTATAACGCTGGCATGATTCACCAATCCCGCTCTTTGGGTGGCAATTCGAGCAGCCTCCGAATCTACTTCCATGAGTAGAATACGTTTTCCATGTCCTTTGATTGAGTAAGAAAAACCTTCAGATTCCAAAATTGCGCAAAGCTCCGCTTGGGGGAGGGTATCATGTTCACCAGATAGAATAAATAAACATAATTGCATCTTAGACCGCTTCACAATTGATCCTCCAGCTTCAATCCCATAATCAATGCATCTTCTCCATCCTTGTAGTATTTACGACTTCGCTTTAGTTTTCGAAAACCATGCCTTTCGTAGAAGATTTTCGCACTATAGTTCGAAACCCTCACCTCTAAAATCACTTCTTTGCAATTCTGCTTTTTAAGCACCCCAAGCAGTGCTAGGAATAATTGGTGACCAACTCCCTTATGGCGTTCCTCTCTTTTGACTGCTAAAGAAAGAAGATGACCAATTTTCAATTCGTTCTCCTGACTTATTTCTGCTATAATATATCCCAATGCCACTTCGTTTTCCACCGCAACTAAAAACAAGTTTGGGTTAATCTCGGCTAGATAATGAAAAAGATGAGGAGGATATGGATCAGAAAAGGATTCGACTTCGATTTGCGCAATTTGGCTGAAATCCGCGGTTTTTATAGGGCGAATTGATATCATTCCAAGAATTACTGGTAGTGGATAGAAATATGTGTGAGGTTCTTGGTCTAATCAGGTGTTGAGGCGAACGTTTGTGAAGATCGTTGCGAAAAGCCTGAAAAGTGGTAAAATGGTCGTTGTTCCCGAGGATATTGATGATTTATGGCACCTTTACAATGTAATTCTTCCTGGTGACCAAGTAGCAGCAAGAACCGTCAGACGTGTTCGCCGAGATTCCGGTGACGCTTCTCGTCCTGATAAAGGCGAGCGCCGGCGTATGTTCATCAGATTAACTGTTGAAGAGGTTTCTTTGCATAAGTATTCGAACCGCCTACGTGTGAAAGGCAAGATTTTGGAAGGCCCTGATGAATACATATCGATAGGAACATATCACACAATTAATGTTGAACCTGGGTTGAAGATTGAAATTGTCAAAGAGCAATGGCCCCAGCATCTTCTTCGACGATTACAAGAGGCTGCCTCGCGCAAAGGACAACGGTTAATCATCATTGCGATTGAAGAAGATCAGGCATCGATTGGTGTCATTGATGATTCAGGGATCGATGTGCGAGTTGAAATCCACGGGGTCGCTCGGGGGAAATATGGCAAATATGTTCAAACGGCTGAAAATATGGATCAAATGTTCGCTGGTGTAGCTCTCCAGCTTCAGGAGCTACTCGAACGATTACCAGAAAATACTCGTGTAGTTATTGTTGGACCGGGGTCAACAAAAGAAACACTTGCTGAATATTTGAAAAACAAGGTTCCCGCGAGTACAGGGCGCATTCTCCTAGAGCATGTGAGTACTGGAACAGTAAGTGGCATCTATGAGGCGTTAAATCGGGGAATTATCGAGCGAATTGCCAGCGAAATTCGTTTGAATCGTGAAATGCGTCTTATGGAAGAAATCATGAAACAGTTAGGAAAAGACACTGGAAAAGCAGTTTATGGTTGGGACGCGATTGTACGGGCAGTTCAGTTTGGTGCTGTAGAAACCTTGCTGGTTCTTGATAAATTGATTCGTGAAGTACAGCCTGATAATCGCCACAAAATAGAGAATATTATTCGTCAAGTGGAAAAACAATCAGGGTCTCTTGAAATCTTTACGGCTGATCATGAGGCGGGAAAACAACTTGAGGGATTAGGGGGTCTTGCTGCTCTTCTCCGCTTCCGTTTGCCTGAATCTTAAAGTGGGCAGTAAGACACTTGAAATCGGCTGGAAATTGGGTATTCTTCCACGATTCCCACATTAAATTCCTGTTTCTTCAACCGCTTCGCTAATCGGTGGGCAATACGTGTTGATGTTTCTAACTGCCCTTTCTGTTCATTCAACCAAATGTGTTCTGGTTTAATTTGGTATTCGCTTATCAATAACTCTTGAAGTTCTGCCAAACTAATTTTAGACTTAGGAACTATGATGCCTTTTACAAGTAACCCTTCCTTCGAAATTTTCTCGAAGGGTTTAGCAATATTCCTTGCACGGCGTATGAACCGATTTCGCAGTTGTGGTCCATCCTTTAAGGAAAGTGGACAAAAATGAATATTTAAAGCAGTATTTGTTGATGCCCACTCAAGAAGATCAATTGCTGCTTCTTCGCTGTTTTGTACGGCTGCAATAGTATCAGAATCTAACTGGAATCCTCTTTTCTGGAGTTGTAAGGCATTACCAGGAGTGAATTCCATTTCGTTCAGGTTTACAAAATCAATTCCAAGCTCATCTAGCTCACGAAGAAGGTTCCTTAGTTGCTCCTGCATACCTGGTATAATTGGAATTTCTAGTCCCAGTTTTCCTTGTCCTTTAATCAGTTTTTTCAATTCTTTGAAATCTTTGCCGATTTCAAACCGGTGGAGTCGTAACTCATCAAGGCCTGCGTCTAATAGTTGTTTTACCGCCTCAAGAGGAACTGGTTCAAGACCTGTGTATAGGTGCACATGAAACCGGCTTCCAAATACTTCCTTGAATTTTCGAATGAATGTGATTGTACGGGCTAATTCAAGAAGGGGTTCTCCACCGGTGATTCCCATTCCCGTAGCGTTAATCATCTTTGCTTCTGCTATTGCTTGTTGAATTTCTTTTACTTCCATTTCATTAGCGAAAATGATGTCTCGGTCACATCTTTCTTCAGATATTGGGCAATAATAGCAATTCTTTGCGCACTTCCCAGTTACAAAGAGCACTAATTTTGCGCCTTTAATACATTCACGGCATCCCTCTGTGAGTTTTCCTACGTAGGGAGAATTACCGCGTGAAAGTTGGATATCCCGTGGCATGCTATCTCAACCCTTTTGCACTCGTCGCCGGACCACAGGATCGCGATCGCAAATGTGTTTTAGAGCGGATTCAAATGTCTCCTCAGGTGTTAATTGCCGCTTCAAATATACTCCAGTACGTCCAACCTCATCACGTCGCATCAGAATTTTAACGCGTTCTTCTACTATTTTGAGGCTTACATCAACTTTCTTTGCGACAATCAGTTCGTTTCCAATTACTGGGGTTTCAACATGACCCTTTTTAGTAGGCTCAATCAGGATTAGCCGTTTATCCACACCAGGGACGCGTTGATTATTCTTAAGTTCTATCTGGCTAAGGCATCCACCAAATCGATAAAATTCTAATTCAATCGGTGAAGGATTAGTCAGTGGGAATGTCACAACAGAATTATTTGGTAAGTAAATATGAGCTTTTATCGCATGAAACGGCGTCGCATGTACAAGCACGCGATCGATTATTTGATATCCGACCTCTGTTAAAGCAAATTCGACGGAAAATGACGGAATTACATTGGGAAGGTAAACGTCGATATCGCTTTGCTCGGAAACGTCACCTCTACAAATACTTCCATGAACTAATGGCTTGCTCCCTATTTCATTCAGCACATCCATTATCTCTGTTGCTCTGTCTCTTAATCTTGAAAGATGCGCCCACTGATCCGCTGTGTAGCTTACATCACGACTACCAGTGTCTCGACGGACCGTTTTCTCCCTAGGCATCCTCAATCAGTCCTATTCCGGGATTCTAACTGTCTCCTCAATCCATTGAAGGTACGGCTTATGTCCTTCTTTGATTTCAAATCGAATTATCTCTGGAATCTCATAACTATGCGTCTTTACCACAATCTCTTCGAGTCGCGTAAACATATCATCCCGTGTTTTGATTATCAGCAACACTTCAACATCTTCAACAATTTCTCCTTTCCAAGAGTAAATCGATTTTTGGGGAATCATTCCAACACAAGCAGCAGCACTTTCTTCGACAAGGTTGCGAGCAATTGTTTGAGCTTCTTTTGCATTCCCTGCAGTGACAAATACAATGCTATAATGTGAGGACATGTTCATACGCTCATCCAACGAGCCCCAACCACATCTCTTAAAAGCTTCCCTCTCATCGGTGCAGCAAACATTTATACAGATTCTCTGAATTGTGGACAATCTCGAGGCGACAAAACGAATGCTTCAATTTGACTTCCTTCTTCCTTTCCTACCATGGCTCATCATTCTGCTAGTATGGATGATAATCCTTGGTCTCGCCTCCATCTTCAAGTTAGAAAAATATGGGATTGAAGTCGGTCCCTTCATGCTCTTTGCGAGGACGGAGCGGTTTAATAATCTCTTAGATCGTATCGGAAGATGGCATCCTCGCGCATGGCGTTACATCTGGTCGTTTTTCATCGGCGTCGCCTTTTTCTTTTCACTGTACGGCTTCTATTTTCTAGGTTCCAACGTTTGGGAATTTGTGAAACTGTTCCTCAATATACCTGCTGCACCAGGACCGGTAGCACCACTTATTCCAGGAATTACCATGTCGTTTAATTTCTTCTTGGTGATTCTTATTCCATTAATCGTCGCAATTATTGTCCATGAACTTGCTCATGGAATTGCTGCTCGTGCTGATAATATCCCGGTCGAAAGTTCAGGGCTCTTCCTCTTTTTCATCTTCTTTGGGGCCTTTGTCGAACCCGATGAAGACTATGTAAAGATAAAATCAACCCGCAAAGAACGGGCTCGACTTTTTGCCGCGGGTTCAGGAGCAAATCTTACCGTTGCGGCCATTGCTTTAGTGCTGCTCACTTTCATAGTAATCCCATTGCCAAGTGGGGCCCTCATTAGCAGAGTCGATCAAGGTACCCCCGCAGATGGAGTTTTAGCTCCAGGCTTGGTCATCATTGAAATGAATGGCACAACCATTCAAACTACCCAAGATCTAAGCAATTTCATGCAAAATACGAATCCTGGCGACTTGGTGATATTCACAATACCTGAAGGCACAATAGAACTAACATTGGGTGTGAATCCTAGTAACGCCTCTATCGGTTATATCGGAATATGGACACGAACCTATTTACCGTTAGTCTACCCTTTCAATCTCCTTGGACCGACAGCAAGTACTCAGTTCTATGAAGGTTTAGCTTGGTTCTTCATGATTACAATTAGTCTTGGCATCATTAACCTCTTACCTATTCCTCCTCTTGATGGAGATAGACTTTGGAAGGACCTCATTGACGCGACAATCTCTCTAGAGCGAAAAAGTGGTAAGGTTCTTCTTTGGGGTTTAAGAATTGCTGCACTTACAATACTCGTCCTCAACGTAGTATTTACAGTTTTCAACCCAGCACTTTTACTGATTTTCTTCCGATGAATGGAATTTTATTGTTTGAATCTCATAGCCACTGTGACATCTATGACAGATAAATGCACAATGTGTGGAGCCCCCTCACTCATATCCCGACCTTACTCCGGGGAAATACTTTGTAAAACCTGTTTCCGTGGATCTTTTACAAATGCTGTGCGAATGGCCATTTCGAAATTCAAAATGCTCCAAAGAACAGATCGTATCGCGGTGGCTTACTCTGGTGGTAAGGATAGCATGGTTCTATTAGCTATTCTCGTAGAAATCCAACAACGTTTTCCCGACTCTGAAATAATCGCAATTACCCTTGACGAAGGAATCAAGAAAAATCGTAGACGACAAGACGTATTAAAGGCTGTGACAGCCTCTCTAAAAGTCGAACTTGTTATCTCCTCATATCGAGACCTGTTTTCATTAACAATTGATGAGATTGCCGCCAAAACGCAAGATACACCGGCTACTCTTTCCCTTTGTGCATATTGTGGAACCCTCCGCAGACAGGGACTAAACATACTCGCCAGAAAAATACAGGCTGACAAACTTGCCTTGGGGCATAATCTCGATGATGAGGTGCAATCAATGCTCATGAACCTCATCCGTGGAGACCTCACACGATTATCACGCATTACACCCTATCTTGAAGGCGTACAAGGATGGTTAGTCCCACGAATCAAACCCCTCTATCATCTTCTTGAAGGCGACATCGCAATATTTTCTCAATTACTAGATTATCCAATATACCACCCTCCCTGTCCATACAAAGAAACTTCACTAAGATCAGAAATCCGAGAATGGCTCAATAGTTTTGAAGCCCGACACCCGGGATCAAAATATAACCTTCACGCAACCTTCATGAAGATTATCAAAAAGCTCCGGAATGGCGTGGAAATCCCGTACCAAAAATGCCAGGTATGTAGAGAAATTAGCTCTCAGAAAGTGTGTTCTGTCTGTCTCTATAAAGAAGCCCTTGGCTTCTCGGTTCGAAAGAACGGGTAAGGGGTGGACGGAAGCCCCGACGGTCGTCAACCCTCACTGATGCCGTACTCGCAGCCAGGTCTCAGACCCGGATCTCGGAAGCATCTACAGTACAGGCTTACGCTGCTCCCTCCCGGGTCTCGCTGGGTTCACCTGATAAAGACGATTCAGCCCTTCCTACGAAAAGCCTACCGCCACCAGCGATCCTCCGAGGCGGATCGT
>JABXGS010000045.1 GCA_016550425.1 archaeon | reverse complement strand
TTCAAGAGCAGCCAAGGCTGCTTCACGACAACATGCAGCAATATCACTACCCGCAAAATTCTGAGCCGCTTTTACTAATTCGTCCAGCTCAACATCTTTGGCAATGGGCATGTCCTTAGTGTAAATTTCAAAGATTTGTTTTCTTGCAGCTGCATCAGGAGCGGATACAAGGATGTGACGATCAAAGCGTCCAGGTCGGAGCATAGCAGGATCGAGTAGATCGGGGCGATTAGTGGCAGCGAGTACAACGATGTCTTTCAAGGATTGTATCCCATCAATTTCAGTAAGAAATTGACTGATAACCCGCTCGGTGACATGGGAATCACCACCGCCTGTTCCTCGAGAGGGTGCAATAGCATCTATCTCGTCGAAGAAGATAATAGCAGGAGCAGCATGGCGAGCACGACGAAAAACTTCACGAATCGCCTTTTCAGATTCACCAACCCATTTGCTAAGGACCTCAGGGCCTTTGATACTGATGAAATTGGCTTCACTTTCAGTTGCGACGGCTCGAGCAAGCATGGTTTTTCCACACCCAGGTGGTCCATAAAGGAGCACGCCACGAGGTGGCTCAACTCCAAGTCGCGAAAAGGCTTCAGGGTGTTGTAAAGGCCATTGGACAGCTTGTTGGAGTTTATGTTTGATTAATTCAAGACCTCCAATATCTGACCAATGGACATTAGGAACTTCAATAGTCACTTCCCGCATTGCGGTGGGTTGGATCTCGCGAAGGGCTTCAACGAAATCTTCGTTGGTGACGCGAAGATCTGCTAATACTTCAGGGGGAATCTCGTTTTCTTCGAGATTAATGCGTGGAAGGTAGCGACGGAGAGCATTCATGGCAGCTTCTCGGCACAGTGCAGCCAGGTCCGCACCTACAAAGCCATGGGTAATATCTGCAATACTCTCAGGTTTAACCGATTCAAGAGGCATTCCTCGAGAATGAATATGGATAATTTGTAATCGACCTTCTTTATCTGGAACACGAATTTCGATTTCCCGATCAAATCGACCTGGACGACGAAGGGCGGGATCGATAGCGTTTGGACGATTTGAAGCCCCGATGACAATTACTTGTCCGCGTTTTTGTAATCCGTCCATAACTGCGAGGAGTTGAGCGACGACGCGTCGTTCAACTTCGCCAATGACTTCTTCCCGTTTTGGGGCAATGGCGTCGAGTTCGTCAATGAAAATGATGCTTGGAGCATTTTTTTCCGCTTCATCGAAGATTTGCCGAAGCCGTTTTTCAGACTCACCATAGAATTTACTCATTATTTCGGGTCCGTTAATTGATATGAAATGAGCTTCAGACTCGTTAGCAACGGCTTGCGCAAGCAAGGTCTTTCCACATCCAGGTGGGCCAAATAACAAGACTCCTTTTGGTGGAGTAATTCCCAATCGCGCGAAGAGCTCTGGATGTTTCAGTGGAAGTTCGACCATTTCTCGGATGCGTTGGATTTCATGGGATAGCCCCCCGATTTCCTCATAAGTGATGAGGGGTACACCGACTTCGAGTTCCTTTGGTGGTTCACTTTGGATTGCCAGTTGCGAGTTTAGGGCAATAAGCACAACCCCGATGGGGCGTGTCCGACGAACAAGGAAACGAACAGGTCGTCCTAGTATTGATACGTGGACAGTGTCATCTTTGACAACAGGACAGTTGAGTAGTTTTTGTTTTACAAAATCATCAAAATCTTTGACAGGGAACCGCATTTCGAGTGGAGCTAGCACTACGGATAAGGCGGGGCGTTCTTGAACTTGATAGACATCAATCGGTTCTTCGAGGCTTACTCCAGCGTTGCGACGCATTCGTCCGTCCATTCGGATAATACTCTGTCTTTCATCCTGTGGATATGCTGGCCAGACAATTCCAGCGGTTTGCTTTCGTCCTTTGATGCCGATAATATCACCGGTTTGGACGCCAAGTTTTTCCATTGTGTTAGAATCAATCCGGACTATAAAGCGACCGGCGTCTCGCTCATGGGCTTTCTTCGTACGAAGGCTAACCGTCTTTCCTTTCGGGGGCTGATCTTCTTCCACTGTTGTTCTCCACTTAATGCAGATACACAAAGACATAAAAAAATGTCATACGTGCCATCTGTTCATCTTTTCTTGTGAAATTTTATGTGTTAGATTAGACTGACGGCTTCGATTTCGATTTCGCCAACACCATCAACCTTATTGATTAGCTCTTCAACGAATGCCGTGCCACCGGCCTCATCACCAACAATGAATCGGAGGCGTAGGGCATAGAGAGGGCCAAAAATCGGGATTTCTTCCCAAGCTTCAATATGCACTTTATCTTGGAGTTCGTGATCGATTCGCTGGCGCAGTTCGCCAATGGGTTTATTGGCGTCTTCAGGCATGATTTTCATAATTGCAAGAACTTTTCCCATAGTAGCATCCCTCGTAAAAATTTCTGATTGGTAACATGCTATGGACCCTGAAAATTACAAGCGGGGCAGGTGTAGGTATTAGCAAATTCTCGACACTTTTGGCACCGGCGAATGGTATAGTTACCACATGCGGGACATGTAAATTGGACTGAGTTTTCTCGCGGGGTTACTAGCCCCCCACAGCATGTGCAGAATGATGATTTGCTTTCACTCATGAGTTTCGCCTTCGTTGTAAGAACGTGAATCAGATGGATGTATAAAGGCTTCTTAAATTTTGTTAAGTGTCACACCAATTTCTGCTATATCTGTTCTTTGTGTACTGCTCGTCGTTTGAGTGCTGTTCCACAGACAGGGCAGATGGTTTCCTGTGTTCCTTTAGGTTCTTTGTGCCCGCATGCACTGCAATACGTTTCCCAGTTAATGACTTCACGAATACCAGAGGTCGTTGCAGATTTGAAGTCTACCGATAGGCTATGTGCTACATTTTGAATGGAATAATCGTCTGAGAGGATGACCGCGTGGAGGTTTTGGGCATTAAGGTCTAAAGCCAAGGCAAGAAGGTGAAGATCAGGAGTAGAAAGATACTGGAGATCTCCTAATTTGGCGGCGGTCTCTTTCACCCGTTTTAGCGCGTTGGGAGTGGGATCAATGATGCGAAGTTTGTCCGTGGCTTTGAGAAGCTCAACCGTATCCTTCAGTCCCTTTTGATCCATTTCCTTCTCTATTAGAGATGTGGTCGCTAGTTGGATATTTTCTGCCGTAAATTGGTCCTGATGAAAGATTGCTGAGGTGTCTATTACAAAGATTAATGGTCGTTGGTCTGACATCTTTTGCACCTCAGTGATACAGTTGAAACTGAAATTGGTCATTGTTTTCCGGTATTTGGACTTTTTCCAAGGGAGTAAAAAGGTTTAAGAGAGCTCTTGAATTTATCGAGGCGGTGGCTGAAGTTGTCCCACAAAGTAATCGAAGCTGGTAGCTTGAAAATTGGCCGTTACC
>JABXGS010000241.1 GCA_016550425.1 archaeon | reverse complement strand
TTGGGAATGGAAAGAGATGCTAGAGGAACCTTTTCCTCAGGTTCTTTGACAGCTTGAACCTGATCATAAAGGGTCATTGCAGGGTTTTTACTTGGTCGAAATTGTGATGAAAGAAAAGACGCAACCTTTTCTACCGATCGCAATTGTTGTAACATAGTTTCAAGGCTGCTGTATGCTCTTTTCGAAACTTCCACATCCATGGCTTGGAGACGGTTAGTTAATTCTCGTGACGCACACTTGTAACATACTGGTTGTCCTTCAAGCTGATAGACTTGCTGTTTGCGTAACATCGTCAAGCGACCGTCCGCAATGCAAGAGTTACATGCTCGAACAATTACAGGATCTTTTACGCTGAAATCGCGGAGCATCGCCTTAAGTTCTGGAAGGAAAGGAAACCGTGGTTGTCGTGGAATCGCAATAAACTCGGTATTTCGTACCCAATTGACAAAGATTCGTGGATCAATCGGTCTTATACCGCCCTTTTGAATTAGCCAAAGTTTTTCTGGGCGAAGTCGACCCTCCCTCATTTGAAATTGAACTCGTGCTCGTAATATTGGTATGTGCGGCCGTTTAGGACGAAAAACTACAATAAATGCTGCCAACTCTCTTTTTTTCTCTGGAAATAAAGCAAGATTAAAAGGAGGTTTCAAAGGCCGCATGGACAACACGATTCAATATAACTTTAGCTGAGAACTACAAGTAAGGCTTTTTAGTCTTGTCTTACTCTTAGGTAGTAGGGGTTCAGAGAGTGCGTAAAATCGAGATTTACCCTGGAATCCTCTCACTAATGTTGAGCAAAGCCGCCCGTGCTGATCGTACTGAAATTGGCGGCTTTCTCATTGGCAAGATTACAAGAGATAAAATCATTGTCACACGAGCCACCTTCCCCCGCCAGAGAGGGTCAAGAACCCATGTATACATTAATGATGCAGACATGGCCATCCTTGCTGAGGAACTAGCTGAAAGAGGAACAGGTGAGGTAATCATCGGCTGGCATCATACACACCCTGGACTTGGTGTGTTCATGTCCGGAACCGATGTCTCGACCCAGCTGCGATATCAAGCATTTTTCCCAGAAGCAATTGCCCTCGTAATGGATCCCATCAAATTCTCTGAAACCCTTAATATGGAAGATCTCGATCTTCACATTTTCCGAGTGGATGGAAGAAAAGAATACGAACTTGATTACGAATATGCCCATGATCCAAGCAAAATCATTCCCGACCTCTTCGGAATTATGCTTACACTCGAAGAAACCTCTCATGTAGTCTATGAGGACACTTGGTTTGAAAAAATGCTCCGTGATGTTCTTGGGGAACGAATCACGACACCTGAATTTACATGGGGCATGAGCATTTTTTTGGAAGCCCTTGTAGCTTTTGGGGCAGTAATACTTCTCCTCATCTTTGTTGCAATTGCAGTTCTCGGTTTGTTTGTATAATTGCAACAGAAATAACCGAATCTACTTAAAGAAAATGAACGCATTGGATTTAATTACATGAAAGAATGGGAGTAATAGCGCTATTCTGGTTCATCGAAGCCTAATGCCTTAAGTGCAGCAAGAATCGCTTCCTTATCGTCTACAGAAACATCGTTTAATTCGCTACTCGCCTCTGAAACACTTACTGTTTCAAGACCTTCCTCTTCAACAGGAGCAATTGTGGGCTCAGTTGGCTGCGGTTCTTCTTCCATCATCGGCATAATTGCTTCTGGGGCTGTTGTTGGTTCTGAGGAGGCGGGTTCAGGTGTTGGTTCAGTGAAAGTAGTTGCTTCAGCTGTGGATGGTTTAGCTGGGGCAGGCATTTTTCTGAATCCAAGAAGTTGGTCAGGTTCGAGGGGATGTGATTCCATGATTTTAGTAACTTTAGTGGCATAGATTTTCATTAGACCAATGTAATATCCGAGGCGAATCTGATCTCGGCTTGCACCAACAAGGAGCGTTTCCGGTGTTCCGCGCATGATGATGGTAAAACCTTTGTTACCTCTTAGAATGACCTCAGAAAGACTGCCTTGACTAAGTTGTCGGAGCGTTTCTTCACCCACGTTAACAAGCGTAGCAGTTGCTGCCGAAAAAATGTCAGAGTCAACATCACCACTGACTGCACAGGCAAGTCGAATACCTTCACGGGTCACAACCGCAAGTGCTTCAAGACCTGTAGATTGTTCAATTCGTCTCATAAGGTCTTGAAGGTCTTTAAACGGAGTCTCAGCCATCGTCCATGACATCCTCAAATTCTGACTACTTTCTTTTCTTCGTGGTTTCACTATTATAAGGTTGCTCTAGTCATCAAAGCCATTTCAACATGGTTGCGAGCACCGAAACTCTCAGTCACAAGAATATTACTTTCAGTCTCCCCCACATGTTCATAGTTTGCTTGACCGTATTGTAGTTTAAATAGGTTCTGTGGAAAACGCAAAACGGTTAGGTTAGTATGACAGCGTCAGTTGATGCGTTATTCAATGCAAACTACTTACCATCAAAGCTTCTACACCGAGAGCAAGAACTGGCGACATTATCAAATCTAATCGATCCAAATGAGGCTTCAAACAGTTCAATAAACATCTTAATCCACGGTAGCTTTGGGGTCGGTCGAACAACTCTTCTAAGGTTCTTTGGCAAACAAGAGCTCTTCATGTATCGGCGACCGTTAATACAATTTAATGGCAAACATTCCACAGAGCTTATCGCAGATACACTTCATGCCTTGGCTCCGAGTTCAAATTATCCGGATTTGCTTCCTGAGCAATGGACACTTATTAAGCGACTCGTTCGGAAATCTGAGGTACCTCTTGTTTTCATCTTCGATGATGTCGACTCCCTGACTAGTGACGTATATAAGAAATTTTTAGCACTGTGCAAAGAAAACGGAGTTTCATCAATGGCAACAGCACCACGTTATTTTC